>NZ_JAGYFX010000029.1:0-64021 GCF_019946615.1 Pseudomonas sp. BF-R-01 | reverse complement strand
ACATTCAACACTGATGTTGACTGACCCGACGCCTTCGCGAGCAAGCTTCGCTCCTACAAGGGCCCGCATCACGAACGCGGAACGAGATCCAGGCACACCGAGTTGATGCAATACCGCAGGCCGGTCGGCGGCGGACCATCCGGGAACACATGCCCCAGATGCGCATCGCATTTGGCGCAGACCACTTCGGTGCGGATCATGCCGTGGCTGACATCACGGATTTCAGTCATGGCGCTGTCGCCGATCGGCGCATAGAAACTCGGCCAGCCGCAGCCAGAGTCAAATTTGGTTTTTGAGTCGAACAGCGGCTCATTGCAGCAGATGCAGTGGTAAATACCGTCGGTTTTGGTGCCGTTGTACTTGCCGGAAAACGGCCGTTCGGTACCCTTGAGGCGGCAAACGTTGTACTGCTCCGGATCGAGCATGGCCTTCCATTCTTCCAGGGTTTTTTCCAACTTTTCCATCATCACACCTCAGCAGCTGAAAAAGCCCGATCTGTACCTTTTCCACGGATCGGGCGGCACGTATGATTGCGCCTCGTCAAACGCCAGTCTGGCAGCCAGACCACGCGCATTCAAACGGATTTATGGGTGCTGCCTCTCAAGGCGCCAGGCCTGTGTGAATACGCAGGATTCCCAGTACGGTAGTTCATACACCGCCTGGATCGTTCATTTTCGGGAACACATCGCCATGCAGGTCAGCAAATCGAACAAGCTCGCCAACGTCTGCTACGACATTCGCGGCCCAGTGCTCAAGCACGCCAAACGCCTGGAAGAGGAAGGCCATCGCATCCTCAAGCTGAACATCGGCAACCCGGCGCCTTTTGGTTTCGAAGCGCCGGATGAAATCCTCCAGGACGTGATCCGCAACCTGCCGACCGCCCAGGGCTACAGCGATTCCAAAGGCCTGTTCAGTGCGCGTAAAGCCGTCATGCAGTACTACCAGCAGAAGCAGGTAGAAGGCGTCGGCATTGAAGACATTTACCTGGGCAACGGCGTTTCCGAGCTGATCGTGATGTCGATGCAAGCGCTGCTCAACAACGGCGACGAAGTGTTGGTGCCGGCTCCCGACTATCCGCTGTGGACCGCTGCCGTGAGCCTGTCCGGCGGTAACCCGGTGCATTACCTGTGCGACGAGCAGGCCAACTGGTGGCCGGATCTGGCTGACATCAAGGCCAAGATCACCCCGAACACCAAGGCCCTGGTGATCATCAACCCGAACAACCCGACCGGCGCGGTGTATTCGAAGGAAGTCCTGCTGGGCATGCTGGAACTGGCCCGTCAGCACAACCTGGTGGTGTTTTCCGACGAGATCTACGACAAGATCCTGTACGACGATGCCGTGCACATTTGCACCGCGTCTCTGGCCCCGGACCTGCTGTGCCTGACCTTCAACGGCCTGTCCAAGTCCTATCGCGTGGCCGGTTTCCGTTCTGGCTGGATTGCTATCTCCGGTCCGAAACATCACGCGCAAAGCTACATTGAAGGCATCGACATGCTGGCGAACATGCGCCTGTGTGCCAACGTGCCGAGTCAGCACGCGATTCAGACCGCCCTCGGGGGTTATCAGAGCATCAACGATCTGGTCCTGCCGCAAGGTCGCCTGCTGGAACAACGTAACCGTACCTGGGAATTGCTCAACGACATTCCCGGTGTCAGCTGCGTCAAGCCGATGGGCGCGCTGTATGCGTTCCCGCGCATCGACCCGAAAGTCTGCCCGATCCACAACGACGAAAAATTCGTGCTCGACCTGCTGCTGTCGGAAAAGCTGCTGGTGGTTCAAGGCACCGCTTTCAACTGGCCATGGCCGGACCACTTCCGCGTCGTGACCCTGCCGCGTGTCGACGACCTGGACATGGCCATCGGACGAATCGGCAACTTCCTCAAATCCTATCGCCAGTAATCGGACTGGCCGCGTGCGACTTTTCCACGAAAGTCGCACGAGGATTAATTCAGCAACATATCTTTAAGCCTCGCCGTACATCCCCACTGCAATCGCTGCCCGGTAGCAAGCTTTGTGACCGCGTCCAACAATCACGGGGCTCGCAACGCGAATCGGCTGACAAACACTTCCCCTGCCCACGTCGGAAATGCCCTGCAAGCGACTAGACTGTTGCTGTAGGACACAGTTTGAAATAGTCACCCGGTTGAATAGCCCGTTGCAGCACCTTATATACCCCGCAGTACGCTACATCTTTAGCAAAAGGAGATTTCTACAACCATGATGCGCATCCTGCTGTTTTTGGCCACTAACCTGGCGGTCGTGCTGATTGCCAGCATCACCCTGAGCCTTTTCGGCTTCAACGGGTTCATGGCGGCCAATGGGGTTGATCTCAACCTCAATCAGCTGCTGATTTTCTGTGCGGTCTTTGGTTTTGCCGGTTCCCTGTTCTCGCTGTTCATCTCCAAGTGGATGGCGAAGATGAGCACCAGCACCCAAATCATCACCCAGCCGCGCACACGTCACGAGCAATGGCTGCTGCAAACGGTCGAGCAACTGTCTCGCGAAGCCGGGATCAAGATGCCGGAAGTCGGGATTTTCCCGGCCTACGAGGCGAACGCGTTCGCCACTGGCTGGAACAAGAACGATGCACTGGTCGCGGTCAGCCAGGGCTTGCTCGAGCGATTCTCGCCGGATGAAGTGAAAGCCGTTCTGGCCCACGAAATCGGTCACGTGGCCAATGGCGACATGGTCACCCTGGCGCTGATCCAGGGCGTGGTGAACACCTTCGTCATGTTCTTCGCGCGGATCATCGGCAACTTTGTCGACAAGGTGATCTTCAAGAACGAAGAAGGCCAGGGCATCGCCTACTACATCGCGACCATCTTCGCCGAACTGGTGCTGGGCATTCTGGCCAGCTCCATCGTCATGTGGTTCTCGCGCAAACGCGAGTTCCGTGCCGACGAAGCCGGTGCACGCCTGGCGGGCACCAACGCGATGATTGGCGCACTGCAACGCCTGCGTGCGGAACAAGGGCTGCCGGTGCACATGCCGGACACCCTGAATGCTTTCGGCATCAACGGTGGCATCAAACAGGGGTTCGCCCGCATGTTCATGAGCCACCCGCCGCTGGAAGAGCGCATCGACGCATTGCGTCGTCGGGGCTGACAGGCTCGGCACTAAAAGAAAAGGCCCGCAGTGATGCGGGCCTTTTTTTGTCTGCTTGATTAATGCGGTGTTCATCAGGACCTCTTCGCGGGCAAGCCTCGCTCCTACAGGATTTGTGTCGTTCACATAATCGGCGAATTACACAAAACCTGTAGGAGCGAGGCTTGCCCGCGAAGAGGCTGGTAGAAGCAACATCAATTACCGGGCAGAAACCCGATAAACCCGTTCCTCAAGCCGCGTCACGCCGCTTTCGACGAATTTCCAGCTCTCACCCAGAACGTCCTGATCCTCCAGAATCTTCAACGACCACACAGCCCCGAACAACCGCTGCACTTCATCATCAAGCACGGCAAACGGCGGTCCGTCCTTTTGTGTCTGGTCGTAATCCAGCGTGATCAAAAGCCCCAACGCGTCCTTTGGCAGAATCCGGTTCAAATGAGCCGCGTATTGCTCGCGCATGGCCGGCGGCAGAGCGATCAGTGCCGCCCGGTCGTACAGGCCGGCGCAATCGGCAACATCGCCGGCCGTCAACTCGAAGAAATCACCACACCACAACTCGATCGAGCCTGCGCGATACACCTTGAACGGCCCCTGCTCAGTGATGTTCGGGTCAAAGTGATGTTCGCTGAAGAAATCTTCGACAGCCTTTTCCGACAGCTCAATTCCCAGGACTTCATGCCCTTGGTGCGCCAGCCACAACAAATCCAGACTTTTCCCACACAACGGCACCAGTACGCGCGCCCCCTCCTCCAGCCCCAATTGCGGCCAGAAACGTTGCAGATAAGGGTTCACCTGCGGCAGATGGAAGCCGATCTGATTCGACTGCCATCGCTTGTGCCAAAACTCCGGCTGCATAAATATCTCCGAAAATTCGATCAAAACACCCTAAAACTTATATTAGATTTAGATCAATGATCTGACTGAAGATGGGCCCATCTTACTCTCAGGAGCTCCTTCATGTTCCCCAGCCTTTACATCTCTCATGGCTCACCCATGCTGGCACTGGAACCCGGTGCCAGTGGGCCAGCCCTCGCGCGCCTGGCTGCCGAATTGCCGAAACCCCGGGCCATCGTGATTGTTTCCGCGCATTGGGAAAGCAATGAATTGCTGGTCAGCGGCAATCCACAGCCTGAAACCTGGCATGACTTCGGCGGCTTTCCAAAGGCGTTGTTCGAGGTGCAATACCCGGCACCCGGCGATCCACAACTGGCCGCAGAAGTTGTCGAGTTGTTGAAGCGCAGTGACCTGCCCGCCCGCATCGACAGCAAACGGCCCTTCGACCATGGCGTCTGGGTGCCGTTGTCGTTGATGTACCCGCAGGCGGATGTCCCGGTGGTGCAAGTCTCGCTGCCCACACGCGGCGGTCCTGAGCTGCAAACCCGCGTTGGCCATGCCCTGAGCAGCCTGCGCGAACACGGCGTGCTGTTGATCGGTTCGGGCAGCATCACCCACAACCTGCGCGAACTGGACTGGCACGCCGGACCGGAAAGCGTAGAACCGTGGGCGAAGGTGTTTCGCGACTGGATGATCGAGAAACTTGAGGCCAACGACGAAGCCGCGTTACACGACTATCGCCAGCAAGCGCCGAACGCCGTGCGCAACCACCCGAGCGATGAACATTTGTTGCCGTTGTACTTTGCCCGCAGTGCCGGCGGAGCATTCAGCGTCAGCCACCAGGGTTTCACCATGGGCGCGCTGGGCATGGACATTTACCGCTTCGGGTAATGAAAAACCGAGACCTGCGGCGGCCAGGCTCAGACCACATCAACACCGACATGGATCGCATCGTGCCGCCAGAACTCCAGGTCACAATCGATCAAGCGTTCGTGTTGGTCGTAATTGACCCGGGCGATGCGCAATCCCGGACTGCCGACCGACACCCGTAACGCCGCCGCCGCATCCACCGATAACGCCGTCGGCACGATCTCGAAGCGCACCCGCCCGTAATGCAAATCGTAATGCCGCGCGTACAGCTCGGTGATCGACTGATTCAGATCAAACTCCAGAATCCCCGGGAAATACTGCGGATTGAGGTAGTGCTCCACGTACAACACCAGCCGCTCATCAATTCGCCGAGCGCGGCAGATCTGAATCACGCTCGACAACGCCGGCAACTGCAACCAGGCACAGACCGCCGCCGACGCAGGCTGCAAGCGTGCCGAAATCACCTCGGTAGACGGCACCCGCCCTTGAGCGCTGACCATCGCGTGAAAGTGGCTGCGCTGCATCAGGTTGTAAGCCAGGCGCGGTGGCGACACGAACCAGCCCCGGCGCTCTTCGCGATAAATCTGCCCTTGAGCCTCCAGCTGCAACAACGCTTCGCGCACGGTAATGCGTGTCGTGCCGAACAACTCACTGAGCTTGCGCTCCGCCGGTAACTTGCTGCCAGGCGCCAACAGGCCGTGGTCGAGCTGTTCCTGAAGAACCTGCCCGATGGCTGTCACCGCTTTGGTTGTCTCGATGCGCATCAACGTTACCTATCTGGACTAGACCAGCACTGTTTCGGAGCAGAACCGTCATTTGAAACGACTCCGTCAACTTTCAGCAAGCCTAGGCACTGCACATGACTGACAGATGACAAAGGCGCTGAACGGTGCAGTCAAACGTGTGCAATTTAACGGCCAAGTCCTTTCATATCAGTTCTTTAGCCATGGTCTACGCTTACTCGCAAGCCTGAGCGTTGATCTGAAGAAAATGCAGACGGACCGCTGGTCGACATCAAAATGTCATCAGGGGCGCCTAGATTGGCTCAGGTATTGCTGACCTAGACCAACACAACCGCAATCGCAGCGTTGAAAACGCCCAAAGGAGCTTCGGATGAAAAAGCTTTTCCTGGCATCACTGTTAGGTTCGACCATTGCCATGTGCACCGCCGCCATGGCGGCTGATGATTTGAAAACCCTCGAAGCCGCTGCGAAAGCGGAAGGTGCGGTCAACAGCGTCGGCATGCCCGATGACTGGGCCAACTGGAAAGGCACCTGGGAAGACCTGGCCAAGATCTACGGCCTGAAACACATCGACACCGACATGAGCTCGGCGCAGGAAATCGCCAAGTTCGCCGCTGAAAAAGACAACGCCACGGCCGACATCGGCGACGTCGGTGCAGCGTTCGGCCCTATCGCGGTCAAGCAAGGCGTGGTCCAGCCGTACAAGCCAAGCACCTGGGATCAGGTGCCTGCCTGGGCGAAGGATAAGGACGGCAACTGGGCACTGGCCTACACCGGCACCATCGCGTTCATCGTCAACAAAAAGCTGCTGCACGGTTCAGAAGCGCCGACCAAATGGGCCGATCTTAAAAACGGTAAATACAAAGTATCCATCGGTGACGTGAGCACCGCTGCTCAGGCCGCCAACGGCGTTCTGGCGGCTGCACTTGCCAACGGCGGCGACGAGAAAAACCTCCAGCCTGCCCTGGCGCTGTTCGCTGACATTGCCAAGCAAGGCCGCCTGTCCATGGCCAACCCGACGATTGCCACCATGGAAAAGGGTGAAATCGAGGTCGGCGTGGTCTGGGACTTCAACGGTCTGAGCTACAAGGCCAAGATGGCCAATCCGGATGACTACGTGGTGTTGATCCCCTCCGATGGTTCGGTGATTTCCGGTTACACCACCATCATCAACAAATACGCCAAGAACCCGAACGCCGCCAAACTGGCTCGTGAATACATCTTCAGCGATGCCGGTCAGATCAACCTGGCCAAGGGTAACGCCCGTCCGATCCGTGCCGAGCACCTGACCCTGCCAGCTGAAGTCCAGGCCAAACTGCTGCCGAACGAGCAGTACAAAAAGGTCACGCCGATCAAAGACGCGGATGCGTGGGAAAAAACTTCCAAGGCTCTGCCGCAGAAGTGGAACGAAGAAGTCATCGTCGAGATGAAGTAATGCTTCATTTGTAGGAGCGAGGCTTGCCCGCGAAGAGGGACTTTAATTCAACAGTTATGTTGACTGAAAGTACGCTTTCGCGAGCAAGCTTCGCTCCTACAGGTTTCTACGATATTTCCAGTCTCCCGGAGTCCCGCCCCTATGAAGCACAACGTCATCCTTGTCGTGCTCGACGGCCTCAATTACGAGGTTGCGCGCCACGCCATGGGGCACCTGCAGGCTTACGTCGGCGCAGGACGCGCGGCACTCTACAAACTGGAGTGCGAACTGCCGGCCCTGTCCCGTCCGCTGTATGAATGCATCCTGACCGGCGTCACGCCGATCGATAGCGGTATCGTTCACAACAACGTTTCGCGCCTGTCCAACCAACGCAGCATTTATCACTACGCCAGCGAAGCGGGCCTGAAAACCGCTGCTGCGGCTTATCACTGGGTCAGTGAGTTGTACAACCGTTCGCCGTTCGTGGCCGCCCGGGACCGTCACACCGACGCCCCCGAATTGCCAATCCAGCACGGGCACTTTTACTGGAACGATCACTACCCGGACTCGCACCTGTTCGCCGACGCAGAACACCTGCGCCTGCGTCACGCACCGAATTTTCTCCTGGTGCACCCCATGAACATCGACGACGCCGGGCACAAGCACGGCCTCGACACCGCGCAATACCGCAACAGCGCCCGCTCGGCGGACATTATTCTCGCCGACTACCTGCAAGGCTGGCTCGACGCCGGTTACCAGGTGCTGGTGACCGCCGACCACGGCATGAACAACGACCGCTCCCACAACGGCCTGCTGCCGGAGGAACGCGAAGTGCCACTGTTCGTGCTCGGTGACGCCTTCAGCTTCAACGCCGGCGCCGAACCGAAACAGACAGACATCTGCGGCACCGTCTGCGAACTGCTGGGCGTGGCCCACGACAAACCAGTGTGCCGGGAGCTGCTCAAGTGAATGCCATGACTCGCGGCAAATGGCTGGCGGCCTTGTGCCTCGTGCCCTTCGCACTGTTTTTTATCGTGTTCGAGATCGCCCCGCTCATCTGGGTGATGATCAACAGCCTGCAATCGGAAGAGTTCGGTTGGGGCCTGGCCAACTTCACCAAGATCTTCAATTCGAAGTTCTATTTGCAGGCGATCCAGTACAGCCTCGAGATCAGTTTCTGGTCCAGCGTGTTCGGGATCATCATCGCGGTGCTCGGCGCTTATTCCCTGCGTCGTGTCGACTCGAAGCTGCGTAACTTCGTCAACGCCTTCGCCAACATGACCAGCAACTTTGCCGGCGTGCCTTTGGCCTTCGCGTTCATCATCCTGCTGGGTTTCAACGGCAGCATCACCATCATGCTCAAGCAGGCCGGGATCATTCAGGATTTCAACCTGTACTCGAAAACCGGGCTGATCATTCTCTACACGTATTTCCAGATCCCCCTCGGTGTGCTGCTGCTCTACCCGGCCTTCGACGCCCTGCGCGAAGACTGGCGTGAATCTGCCGCGCTGCTGGGCGCCAACGGCTGGCAGTTCTGGCGACACATCGGTTTGCCGGTGCTGACGCCGGCACTGCTCGGCACCTTCGTGATCCTGCTGGCCAACGCCCTCGGCGCCTACGCCACGGTTTACGCACTGACCACCGGCAACTTCAACGTGCTGCCGATCCGTATTGCGGCGATGGTCTCCGGTGACATTTCCCTGGACCCGAACCTCGCCAGTGCGCTGGCCGTGGTGCTGGTGGCGTTGATGACCCTGGTCACCATCGTGCATCAGCTGCTGTTGAAGAGGAGCTACCATGTCTCGCGCTGAATTGGGCCCCGTCGGTATCTATCACCGCGTCGTGGTTTACCTGCTGTTTGCCATTCTGTTGCTGCCACTGGTTGGCACGCTGATCTACTCGATTGCCAGCAGTTGGTCGGCGACCATTCTGCCCAGCGGCTTCACCGTCAAATGGTATGTGCAGCTGTGGAGCGATCCGCGATTCCTGAGTGCTTTTGGCCAATCGCTGCTGGTCTGCATCGGAGCGCTGATCCTGTCGGTGGTGCTGATCCTGCCACTGCTGTTCGTGGTGCATTACCACTTCCCGAAACTCGATGCGCTGATGAACATCCTGATCCTGCTGCCCTTCGCGGTGCCGCCGGTGGTGTCGTCGGTGGGGCTGTTGCAGCTTTACGGTTCAGGGCCGTTCGCGATGGTCGGCACGCCGTGGATTCTGATCGGATGCTACTTCACCGTGGCGCTGCCGTTCATGTACCGAGCGATCACCAACAACCTGCAAGCGATCAACCTGCGCGACCTGATGGACGCCGCCCAACTGCTCGGTGCCAGCACTTTTCAGGCGGCATTCCTGGTGGTGCTGCCGAACCTGCGCAAAGGTCTGATGGTCGCGTTGCTGCTGTCGTTCTCGTTCCTGTTCGGTGAGTTCGTGTTCGCCAACATCCTCGTCGGCACCCGCTACGAAACCCTGCAGGTCTACCTCAACAACATGCGTAACAGCAGCGGCCACTTCACCAGTGCGCTGGTGATTTCCTACTTCTTCTTCGTACTGGTTCTGACCTGGGCGGCCAATATCTTGAACAAGGACAAAAGCGAATGAGCTATGTCAGCGTCCAACATCTGCAGAAAAACTATGCAGGCACCACCGTATTCAGCGACATCAACTGCGAAATCCAGAAGGGCGAATTCGTCACCCTGCTCGGCCCGTCCGGTTGCGGCAAATCCACGCTGCTACGCTGCATCGCCGGGCTGACCTCGGTAGATGGCGGCAAGATCTTGCTGGATGGTGTGGACATCGTGCCGCTGAGCCCGCAGAAACGCGGGATCGGCATGGTGTTCCAGAGCTACGCCCTGTTCCCCAACATGACCGTGGAGCAAAACGTCGCTTTCGGTTTGCGCATGCAGAAGGTCAACAGCGACGACAGCCAAAAGCGCGTTGCCGAAGTGCTGAAACTGGTGGAGCTCAACGATTTCGCCGCCCGTTATCCGCACCAACTGTCCGGCGGTCAATGCCAGCGCGTCGCCCTCGCCCGCTCATTGGTGACCCGTCCACGCCTGTTGCTGCTGGACGAACCGCTGTCGGCCCTTGATGCGCGGATTCGCAAGCATTTGCGCGAACAGATCCGTCAGATCCAGCGCGAGCTGGGCCTGACCACGATCTTCGTCACACACGATCAGGAAGAAGCGCTGACCATGTCTGACCGGATTTTCCTGATGAATCAGGGAAAGATCGTACAGAGCGGCGACGCCGAAACCCTCTACACCGCGCCGGTGGATGTGTTCGCTGCCGGCTTCATCGGCAACTACAACCTGCTCGACGCCGACAACGCCTCGAAATTGCTGCAACGACCGATTACGCATCGCATCGCGATTCGCCCGGAAGCCATCGAACTGAGCCTGAACGGCGAACTTGACGCACAAGTGCGCAGCCACAGCCTGCTGGGCAACGTGATTCGCTACCGGATCGAGGCCCGGGGCGTGGAATTGGTGGTGGATGTGCTCAACCGCTCGGCGGCCGATCTGCACCCCGATGGTCAGCGTCTGGCGCTTTCCATCGATCCGACGGCCCTGTGTGAGGTAGCCTGATGACTTTGCTGATGTTGAAGAGAGAACTGCACTGATGGCCCTGGCAATTTTTGATTTGGACGAAACCCTGATCCACGGCGACTGCGCCACCCTCTGGAGCGAACAGATGGGCCGGCTGGGCTGGGTCGATCCCGAGTCGTTCATGCGTCAGAACAACGAACTGATGGACGCTTACAGCCACGGCAAGTTGCGCATGGAGGAGTACATGGCCTTCAGCCTCGAACCGATGATCGGGCGCACACCCGAAGAGGTCGACCACTTGGTCGGGCCGTGGGTGGAAGACTTCATCGAACCGATCATCTTCAGCGACGCAACCAAAGCCATCGCCGCCCATCGCAAGGCCGGTGACCGGATACTGGTGATTTCGGCGTCGGGTACACACCTGGTCAGGCCGATTGCCGACCGTTTGGGCATCGACGAGATTCTGGGCATCGAGCTGGAAGTGTTGCATGGGGTCTATAGCGGCAACACCGTCGGTACGCTGACCTACCGCGAAGGCAAGATCACCCGATTGCTGGAATGGCTGGATGCGGAAGAGGAAAACCTGGAGGGCGCGAGTTTCTATTCCGACTCACGTAACGATTTGCCGCTGTTGCTGAAGGTAGATTTCCCACACGTGGTGAACCCTGATCCGGTATTGCTCGAGCACGCCGAAAAAGCCGGCTGGCCGATCCACCTCTGGAAATAACGCAAAACCCTGTAGGAGCGAGGCTTGCCCGCGAAAACGGTGTATCAGTCAACACAAGTGTTGAATGTAATTACGCCTTCGCGGGCAAGCCTCGCTCCTACAGGGCTCGGTGTTGTCAGACGAGGCTTTCGTCGATCACCAACACCAACTTCCCCGCCACCTTGTTCGTCGCCAACTCGGCAAATGCCGCTTCGGCATCCTTGATCGGGAAGGTCTTCGCCAACTGCGGGCTCAATCGCCCTTCGGCAAACAACGGCCAGACATGCTGGCGTAAATCACTGAACAAATCCGCCTTGAACTGATCGTCACGGCTGCGCAAGGTCGAACCCAGCAACTGCACGCGTTTGGCTAGCACCTGCGCCAGATCCAGTTTTGCCTCACGGCCGCCCATCAGGCCAATCAGCACCCAACGGCCATCAAGAGCCATCAGCTTGAGGTTCAGCGCGGCGTAGTTGCCGCCGACCGGGTCGAGAATCACATCGAACGGCCCCAGGTCGCTCAAGCTGTCCAGATCGTCGGTGCGCACCACGCCACCCTGTGCACCCAGCGCTTCGCAATAGGCCAGACGCTCGGCAGAACCGACGCTGACCCAGCACGGGTTGCCAAACGCCTTGCACAGCTGAATGGCAGCTGAACCGATTCCACTTGCTCCGGCGTGAAGAAGAACTTTCTCACCCGGTTTGAGCGCAGCCAATTGAAACAAATTCAGCCAGACGGTCGCATAGACTTCGGGTAGCGCTGCCGCCTCGGCCAGGGACAATCCTTCGGGGACCGGCAGCACATGCCGTCCGTCGACAACCACCTCTTCGGCCATCCCGCCCCCGGCCAGCAAGGCGCAGACCCGATCACCGACCTGCCAGGACGAGCCCGGGCCGACCTCACTGATCACCCCGGAACACTCAAGACCCAGTACCTGACTGGCCCCCGGCGGTGGCGGATAAAGGCCCGCCTTCTGTAACAAATCGGCGCGATTGAGGCCCGCTGCCGCCACGCGAATGCGAACTTGCCCTACATCGCATGTAGGACCGGGCTCTTCAACCCACTCCACTTGACCGTCAACGCCTTGCAATGCTTTCACAGTGCCTCCATAGTGAGTCTGGACTGAGCCCGAAGCTGTAGCGCCGGGCTTTTTGCATTATGCGACCGGCCCTTGTGGTACCGGCGACTTCAAAGACGGCCTAATATGCGTTATCAATTGTCCCCGCGTCGAATCAGCATGAAGCATCTGTTCCCCAGCACCGCCCTCGCCCTATTTATTGGTATCGGCCTGATGCCGATGTCGAGCAATACGTTCGCAGCCAATAGCTGGGACAAGCTTCAGCCAGATCGTGACGAAGTGATCGCCAGTCTGAATGTCGTCGAGTTGCTCAAGCGTCACCACTACAGCAAGCCGCCGCTCGATGACGCGCGCTCCGTGATCATCTACGACAGCTACCTCAAGCTGCTGGACCCGTCGCGCAGCTACTTCATGGCCAGCGACATTGCCGAATTCGACAAGTGGAAAACCCAGTTCGACGACTTCCTCAAAAGCGGCGACCTCAACGCCGGGTTCACCATCTACAAGCGCTACCTGGACCGCGTAAAAGCGCGTCTGGACTTTGCCCTTGCGGAGCTGAACAAGGGCGTCGACAAGATCGACTTCACCGCCAAGGAAACCTTGCTGATCGATCGCAAGGACGCGCCTTGGCTCAAGTCCACCGCAGAGCTCGACGACCTGTGGCGCAAACGCGTCAAGGACGAAGTGCTGCGGATGAAGATTGCTGGCAAAGAGCCCAAGCAGATTCAGGAAACGCTGACCAAGCGTTACAAGAATCAGCTCTCGCGCCTGGACCAGACCCGTCCGGAAGACATCTTCCAGGCGTACATCAACACCTTCGCCATGTCCTACGACCCGCACACCAACTATCTGTCGCCGGATAACGCGGAAAACTTCGACATCAACATGAGCCTGTCCCTCGAAGGCATCGGCGCTGTGTTGCAGAGCGACAACGACCAGGTGAAAGTCGTGCGTCTGGTGCCGGCTGGCCCTGCCGACAAGACCAAGCAGGTCGCACCGGCCGACA
Organism: Pseudomonas sp. BF-R-01; assembly: GCF_019946615.1. Classification (NCBI taxonomy): domain Bacteria; kingdom Pseudomonadati; phylum Pseudomonadota; class Gammaproteobacteria; order Pseudomonadales; family Pseudomonadaceae; genus Pseudomonas; species Pseudomonas sp. BF-R-01. The sequence continues at coordinate 50,717 of NZ_JAGYFX010000029.1, read as the reverse complement.
AGATCATCGGCGTTGCCCAGGGCAACAAAGAGATGGTCGACGTGGTCGGCTGGCGCCTGGACGAAGTGGTCAAGCTGATCCGTGGTCCGAAAGGTACCGTGGTGCGCCTGGAAGTGATTCCGGCCAGCAATGCGCCGAACGACCAGACCTCCAAGATCGTGCCGATCACCCGCGAAGCGGTGAAGCTTGAAGACCAGGCCGTGAAGAAGTCAGTCCTCAACCTGAAACAGGATGGCAAGGACTACAAGCTCGGCGTCATCGAGATTCCGGCCTTCTACCTCGACTTCAAGGCTTTCCGTGCCGGCGATCCGGACTACAAGAGCACCACTCGCGACGTCAAGAAACTGCTGACCGAGTTGCAGAAAGAGAAAGTCGACGGCGTGGTCATCGACCTGCGCAACAACGGCGGCGGCTCCTTGCAGGAAGCCACCGAGCTGACCAGCCTGTTCATCGACAAAGGTCCGACCGTGCTCGTGCGTAACGCCGATGGCCGGGTCGATGTACTCGAAGATGAAAACCCGGGCGCCTTCTACAAAGGCCCGATGGCGTTGCTGGTCAACCGCCTGTCCGCCTCGGCTTCGGAGATTTTCGCCGGCGCGATGCAGGACTACCACCGCGCACTGATCATTGGCGGCCAGACCTTCGGCAAAGGCACCGTGCAGACCATTCAGCCGCTGAACCATGGCGAACTGAAACTGACCCTGGCCAAGTTCTACCGGGTTTCCGGCCAGAGCACCCAGCATCAGGGCGTACTGCCGGACATCGATTACCCGTCGATCATCGACACCAAGGAAATCGGCGAGAGCGCCCTGCCGGAAGCCATGCCGTGGGACACCATCCGCGCGGCCATCAAGCCTGCGGTCGACCCGTTCAAGCCATACATTTCGCAGCTCAAATCCGAGCATGACGTACGTTCGGCCAAAGACGCGGAGTTCGTGTTCATCCGCGACAAACTGGCCCTGGCGCAGAAGCTGATGTCGGAAAAAACCGTCAGCCTCAATGAAGCCGAGCGTCGTGCCCAACACGCGGATATCGAAGCCAAGCAGCTTGCGATGGAAAACATCCGTCGCAAGGCCAAGGGCGAAGAGCCGCTCAAAGAGCTGAAGAAAGAAGACGAAGATGTCGCTGCGGCCGAGCCGGACAAGGTCAAACCAGAAGACGATGCCTACCTGAGCGAAACGGGTCGGATTCTGCTGGACTACCTGAAACTCAACACCGCGGTTGCCAAACACTAAGTTGTTACAAGCACGATGATGGCAATTTAATGCTGACGCCCCCTTAGCGTCATCAAACAGTCATCATTCTGTCGTGAAATACGGGACTGAGAGCTTTGGCTCTCAGTCCTTTTTTTTTCGCCAGAGACCGCCATGACCACTACCGAACAGCTGAGTGCGTTGAGTTCAATATTGACTCAAAGCGGTTTGCACAGCCTGTTCCAGCCAATCATTTCGCTCTCTGAACGACAGATCATCGGTTATGAAGCCCTCAGCCGTGGCCCCTCCAACAGCCCGCTGCACTCGCCCATCGCCTTGTTTGCCGTCGCCCGCCAGGCCGGTCGTTTGAACGAGCTGGAAATTGCCTGCCGCGAGAGCGCTTGCCGGCGCTTTAATGAGCAGCAACTGCCGGGCAAACTCTTTCTCAACGTGTCGCCGGAATCGCTGCTCGAAGCGGCTCACCAACCGGGTCGGACCCTGCAACTGCTGCAGGATTTCGGCATACCGCCCAGCCAGGTGGTCATCGAACTGACGGAACAGACGCCTACCGACGATTTCCAGCTGCTGCAAAACGCGCTGCATCACTATCGGGCGATGGGCTTTTCCATTGCGCTGGATGATTTGGGTGCCGGTTATTCGAGCCTGCGCCTGTGGTCCGAGCTGCGGCCGGACTATGTGAAGATCGATCGGCACTTCATCGACGGCATCCATCAGGATGCGCTCAAGCGTGAATTTGTCGGCTCCATCATGCAAATCGCCAAAGCCTCGCGGGCGCAGGTGATTGCTGAAGGTATCGAGCTGCCGGAGGAGCTCGCGGTGTTGACCGATATGGGTGTCGATCTGGTCCAGGGTTACTTGCTCTGCCGCCCTCAAGAACACCCGCCAAGGGAAGCGCGAAACCTGATGCCCAAACAGGACAGCTCTGCGGTGGCGCTGAACGACGAAGGCAGTGACCTCAGTGCTCTTTTGATCGATCAGCCAGCGGTCGCGCGGGGTACGCCGACTGCCACGGTGCTGGAAGCCTTCCGCCGCCAGGCCAACCTGAACTCACTGGCGGTGCTCGATGAGCAAGGCCACCCTTGCGGCATCGTCCATCGGCATTCGCTGTCGGACGCCCTGCTCAAACCCTTTGCCACCGACCTCTTTGCCCGCAAGCCCATCAGCCGGTTGATGAACGACGACTTTCTCGCCGTCGAGATGAGCCAGTCGCTGCAACAAGTCAGCCGCCTGATCACCAGCCGCGCCCGGCAGCGCATCGAGGAAGACTTCATCATCACCCTCAACGGCGGCTACCTGGGACTGGGTCGGGTCATCGACGTACTGAAGCTGATTACTGAACTGAAGATCCAGCAAGCCCGTTACGCCAACCCACTGACCCTGCTGCCGGGTAACGTGCCGATCCAGCAATGCCTGACGCGCCTGCTGCAACAACAAAGGGAATCAGTGATCTGCTACGTGGACATCGACAGTTTCAAACCCTTCAACGACATCTACGGCTACGGACGCGGGGACGAAGTCCTGCTGTGCCTGGCGCAATGTCTGAATGATCGCGTCGACCCGTCCCGCGACTTTGTCGGCCATATCGGCGGTGATGATTTTTTGCTGGTGCTCGGGCCGGAAGACTGGCGCAAACGCTTGAACCAGTTGCTCGATGATTTCCAGAGCCAATGCCGGCGCTTCTACCGCAGCGAACACCTGGAAGCCGGCTGCTTCATCGCCCCGAATCGCCAGGGCGTGCGCCAGGAATTTCCGTTGTTATCGCTGTCGATCGGCGTGGTGCATTTGCATCCACAGGCCTGTGGACAACTCGATGCGAGCCAGTTGGCGGAGATGGCGTCGCAGGCTAAACACCACGCGAAGAATGTGCCGGGGTATAGCGTGCATGTGATTGATAGTCTGACGGCGCCCAAGCGAGAGGATGAATTGCTGGTTGGGCAGCGGTGATGGGGCTGACGCCTTCGCGGGCAAGCCTCGCTCCTACGGGATGGGTGTCGTTATTAACGTTCACATCCCGTAGGAGCGAGGCTTGCCCGCGAAGGCGTCGGATCAGCCACTAATTATCCAAAGGACCGCGAGCAGCCAACTCTTTCAATTTGATCTCAGCCAACGGATGTCCGGCCTTGGCAGCCATCGCCCAAAACCGGGCGGCCTCATCCGGATCCGGTGCCTTGCTCGCCGTCCCGGCCAGACTGATCACCCCCACCTGATACGCCGCCTTGCCATCCCCCGCCAACGCCGCCAGGCGCAGCAAGCGGACACCTTCCTCACGAGCCCCAAGGCCCACGCCGCGAAAGGCCAGAATGTGGCCATAGAAGCTTTGAGCGTCGACATCGCCCAGGTTCGCCATGCGTGCAAGCTGGCCTTCAAGCCAACTCCAGCCGCGTGGCTGACGCACAAACCACGACCAGTGAAACAACCGGCGAGCCAGCCAGTAACCGGCCCGCGCCTTGAGCTTGAAAAACACTCAGGCTTCCGCCGATTCGGGGTACTCGTATTCGAACACTCGCACCACTTCCGAGGCATGCCACGAGGCGGCGGCGACACCATCGGACGGCCCGGAGAAACGCCCCAGGCGCTCGACGCATTCGAAGAAACCGGTGCGCGGCAGGCGACTGGCGCCCTGGCTGATTACCAACGAGCTGCGCAGCGGCTGCTCGGCCTTGGCGTCCAGTGCGGCCAGGTGCTCAAGGGCCGCGGTCAAGGTTTGCATGGCCGGCGTCGGCAATTGCAGGCGCTCAAGCAACGCGCGGTAGGTCAGCAAATGACGCTGGCGGCGCGCCTGATCCAGCTCGCCCAGCAATCCGTCCCAATGTTGACGACTGATGCGTACGCTCACGATTCTTCCCTCCACCCTGGCACCGTCAATTCCCAGGCCAGGCTGCGGCGAATTGCAGCGTCGGGTTGACGCTCGCCACTTTCGATCAAGGCCAGATAGGACGGGCTGATGCCTACCGTGCGGGCCAGCGCCTCAATGGCGATGCCCTTCCCTTCGCGCAAACTGCGTAGTTGATCCAGACCCGGAAGAATCTGGTCTGGCGTGGCCGCGCGATGCACAGGGGCCTCGCGCGGCGGTTGTTGATCGATGCCTGCTGCTTTGAGTAGAGCCTGATACTGAGCCCACGGAACAACCGCATACTCGGGCTCGCCTTCGCGTGTGATTATCTGAATATCCATGACTTCCCCGTAGGACAACGACACTTAGCGAGTCGGCGCTTTTCCTTAGAAGTGTAATCCTAACAGCGGCCAAGGTCGCGGGGGTATGAATATAGGGATGATCCTGAATCGACTCAGGTTTTTTTCGGGCCCTGCAGTTGAAGTTGTTCCAGGGTATCGGGCAAGCGCTCGACCACCGCGAGCTTCTCTGGCACCTGGCGATTGCGCCAGGCGCGGAAGGCGTTGAGCTCGTCGTCGAGAACCTTCATCAGCCAGGCGAGCACGGCGATGTCATCGAACATGCCGAACACCGGAATGAAATCCGGAATCGCATCCACCGGGCTCAGGAAATACATCAAGCCTGCCACCACCGAGATCAGCGCTTTAGGGCTGATGGCCCGGTATTCACCGCGCCAGTAAGCCAGGCACAACGCCTGCAACAAGCGCAGGTCGTCTTTGAGCTTGCCCAAACGGTTGCCCTGGCTGGCACCTTTGCTGGCTACCGCGAACAATAACGTCGGCAAACGCCCACGAGCGAGCAGACGTCCGGCCAGTGGCAGGAAACGAGCGAAATTCCAGGGTGCTTTCATCATTCCTCCCGCTGAAATGTTATCCACACAAATTGTGGATAACCTTGTGAACAGAGCTGCATTTCACGGCTGAAAGCCCCGTTTCATAAGGGCTCAACTCAGATCGGGCGTTTTTTACTCACATAAAAAAACCCAAGATTTCATTGACTTGGCGCTCCGCCGCGGCTAGCGCAGGCGCTCTCAATGGCTATGACTCCAGCCTGAAACATCCGTTCGCTTTGTTTACCCTTGCCGGACGCCAGATGCAACAACGCCCCGCATAAGCGAGGCGTTGTTGTCAGGACAAACGCTAATTACTTGGCAGCGTCGTCTTGTTTTGCCGGATCCTTGATCGCCAGCAGTTCCAGGTCGAATACCAGCACCGAGTTGGCTGGAATCGCCGGGCTTGGGCTTTGGGCACCGTAAGCCAGCTCGCTAGGGATGAACAGTTTGTACTTCTCGCCAACGTGCATCAGTTGCAGGCCTTCGACCCAACCCGGAATCACGCCGCTGACCGGCAGATCGATCGGGCTGCCACGCTCCACGGAGCTGTCGAACACGGTGCCGTTGGTCAGGGTGCCGGTGTAGTGAACAGTCACCACGTCGGTCGGCTTAGGCTGTGCGCCATCAGCTTTCTTGACCACTTCGTACTGCAGGCCCGAAGCCGTGGTGGTGACACCGGCTTTCTTGGCGTTGTCTTCGAGGAATTTCTTGCCGGCGGCTGCCGACTCTTCACTCATTTTGGCCATACGTTCTTCAGCACGCTTCTGCAGTGCTGCGAAGGCTTCGACCAACTCGTCATCCTTCAGTTTCTGTTCTTTCTTGCCGATGGCATCTTCAATGCCCTGGGCAACGGCTTTGGAGTCCAGATCATCCATGCCTTCCTGAGCCAGGCTCTTGCCCATGTTCAGGCCAATCCCGTAGGAAGCTTTTTGCGCCGGGGTTTTCAGCTCTACGCTGGTCTGCGAGTCGCAACCCGCAAGTACCAGGCTAACCAGGGCCACCGCCGCCGCCAACCGATGCTGTTTCATGCTATTTCCTTGTTCATGCGCCTAAAGGGCAATCGAGTAAAGCCGCGAGCTTATCAGGCGGCCACGACCAATGGCTACCGGCATGAGAGCAGGAAACTTCTGATAAGTTCAGGTGTTTTAACGCATTTCCGGAATCGGATGATGAAGCTTCTGTCATCTTCGCCCCACAGGGACGACTGCTTCGTCCCACAACAACTGAAGTAATGGCCACTTGCCCCACGATTGCAGCTGAGGCATAAGAGAGCGACAACTCGACAAGGATGTTTAACTTGCGCCTCTTTTATCGCTTTCTGATTCTGATCGTTGCACTGCTGGGCCTCGCCCTCGCCGTGATTCTGTATTACGTCGCCAACCCGAAACTGCCGAACTGGTCGCCAGCACAACAAGTGCATTACCTGGAGCAGTGGAGCGCGGCCGACCGCCAGACCTACTACTTCACGCCCCAGGGCACTCAGGTCAAAGGCTTGCGCTACGAGTGGTTCAACGCGCTCGAGCTGCCCTTTTCGCAACAGCGATTCGCCAGTCCGGAGTACCTTGCGCGCTTCGGTTTCCTGGTCGATCCCGGCCAGAAAGCCACGCCGAACAACCCCGGCAACCTGCCCGTGGGTTTCGCCCGCCATCAAAACCCCGGCAGCCAGGAACAGTTTCTGGACATCACCTGCGCCGCCTGCCACACCGGCGAATTGCGCTTCAACGGTCAGGCCATCCGCATCGATGGCGGTTCGGCGCAACACGTCTTGCCGTCCAGCGTTCCGACACTGCGCGGTGGCAGTTTCGGACAAGCTCTGGTCGCCAGTCTGACGTCGACTTACTACAACCCGTGGAAATTCGAACGTTTCGCTCGCAACGTGCTGGGCCAGGAATACGACGCCCGGCATCAACAGCTGCGCAAAGACTTCAAAACCTCTCTCGATACGTTCTTGAAAGTAGCCTGGAACGACACCCATCGAGGGCTCTACCCGACCGAGGAAGGCCCTGGCCGCACCGACGCGTTCGGGCGCATTGCCAACGCCAGTTTCGGCGACGCGATCTCACCGGCCAACTACCGGGTGGCCAATGCGCCGGTCGACTACCCGCAACTGTGGGACATGTGGACATTCGACTGGGTGCAGTGGAACGGTTCGGCGCAGCAACCGATGGCCCGTAACATCGGTGAGGCGTTGGGCGTAGGCGCCACGCTGAATTTCTTCGACAGCAACGGGCAGCCACTCAAGGGCGACTACCGATATCCGTCCAGCGTGCGGGTGCGCGATTTGCACCTGATCGAAGAAACCCTGCAACGACTCAAACCGCCTGCCTGGCCGGAAGAGCTGCTGGGCGCTGTCGACAAGCCTTTGGCCGCCAAAGGTCGCGCACTGTTCACCGAGAACTGCGCGGGCTGCCACGTTCCGCGGACGATCCAGGAAGACGAGCGCTGGGTGCAGCAGTTGCACATGCTGCCCGTCGACGTCATCGGCACTGATCCGACAGCGGCAAACAACATCGCCAATCACCGTTTCGACCTGACTGCGCTGCAATGGGACCCGACGGAGCTGGCACAGATGGACGTGAAGCTGCACCCGACCCCCGAGGAGCCGCTGGACCTGAGCCAGCTTTCGGTGGCCAAGGGGCTGGCCTACGTCACGGCGTTCGTCGAGGACCGGGCTTACCGGGAGGCCAAGGTCACAGCGGCAGAAAAGCCTCGGCTCGATGGCTTCGGCCTGCCGATCGGCGTTCGTGAAAAAGTCGCCTACAAGGCTCGGCCGCTGTCAGGCGTCTGGGCGACCGCTCCGTTCCTGCACAACGGCTCGGTACCAAGCATTTATCAATTGCTCTCGCCTCAGGACGAACGCGCGGCCACCTTCTATAAAGGCACGTTCGAGTACGACCCGAAACACCTGGGCTATCGCACCGAAGCCTTCACCAATGGCTTCCTGTTCGATACGCGCATTACCGGTAACCACAACAGCGGCCATGAATTCCGCGCGGGTAAACACGGCAACGGGGTGATTGGCCGACTGCTGCAACCCGAGGAACGCTTTGCGTTGATGGAGTACCTGAAAGTGCTGGGCGGCCCGCTGGAGGCGCAATTGCCATGATCATGACCACCTTCAAGAAGGATTTGCCGCTGTTTGCCCGGTTCTGGTTGTGGCTGGGCCGCCTGCTCGGCAAAACCCTGCTGGTTTTGCTGTGCATCGGCTTGCTTGGCTGGGCGCTGGCCACTGCCTGGTTTGCCTGGCAGCACCGTGGACCGGTCTCGGCACTGGAGCAGATTCCGGATGGCGAAGCCGCCATGACCCAGGACGTGATCCAGACCGCCGTGCGGATTGTCGATCAACACCGTGAAAGCACCCGCTATCTGCGTGATGCCCATGCCAAGGCCCATGGCTGTGTAAAGGCTGAGGTGCAGGTGTTGCCGGATCTGGCGACAGAGTTGCGTCAAGGTGTGTTCAGTGAGCCGGGCAAGACCTGGCAAGCGACGATGCGCCTGTCCAACGGCAATGCCTACCCGCAATTCGACAGCATCCGCGATGCGCGGGGCATGGCGATCAAACTGCTCGATGTGCCAGGCAAGCAACTGCTCAGCGATCAACAGCGTCGCGGCGAACAGGACTTCGTGATGTTCAGCCATCCGAACTTCTTTGTCAGCGATGTCGCCGAATATCGTCAGAATGTCGCCGCCCAGGCGGACGGCAAGAAGGTGATGGCGTTCTTTCCGGGCTGGGACCCGCGCACCTGGCAGGTCCGTCATCTGTTTATTGCCTTGGCGACGCTTTCTCCGCCACCACCGAGCCCGACCCAGACGACGTATTTTTCGGTTTCGCCCTACAAATTCGGCGAGGCCAATGCCAAGTTTCGGGTCATGCCCGACCCAACGAACTGCCCGACCTATGCCCTGCCCGCGCAAAACCAGAAGTTGCCGAACTTTCTGCGCAATGCGCTGAACCAGCAACTGTCGACCGATCGGGTGCCTGCCTGCTTTGTCCTGCAGATCCAGCGGCAAGATGCAGGCAAGTACATGCCGATCGAAGACACCAGCGTTGAATGGAAGGAAAGCGACGCGCCTTTCCAGACAGTGGCGCGGATCAACGTGCCCGCCCAGGACTTCGACACGCCAGCGTTGAACCTGCAATGCGACAACCAGTCGTTCAATCCATGGTTTGGTGTTGAGGCCCATCGCCCGATTGGCGGCATCAACCGCTTGCGCAAAGCCGTTTACGAGGCGGTCAGCGATTACCGACACAGCCGAAACGCCGAACAGTAGGCGGGCACAAACGAAAAAAGCGACCCGAAGGTCGCTTTTTTAATGGAAGTCGGCATAAAGCCAAACTCCAGACAGCAAAAAGCCCGCTTAAAGCGGGCTTTTTCCGTGGTGACCTGGCGTTCAGTGTTCCAGGTTACCGAATATGGCGCAGCGGACGGGACTCGAACCCGCGACCCCCGGCGTGACAGGCCGGTATTCTAACCGACTGAACTACCGCTGCGCGTAGCGTTGAAAGTAAATGGTGGGTGATGACGGGATCGAACCGCCGACATTCTGCTTGTAAGGCAGACGCTCTCCCAGCTGAGCTAATCACCCTTTACCTTCGTTGCGGGGCGCATTGTGCCACAGATTTTCATAACGTGTTGATTTAATTGATAAATAATTCAAAAAAATCTGAAAACCGGTGAAACGACGCATCCAGCAGGAACTTCAGGCAGAAAAAAACCCGCGTTAGCGGGCTTTTCCGTGGTGACCTGGCGTTCAGCGTTCCAGGTTACCGAATATGGCGCAGCGGACGGGACTCGAACCCGCGACCCCCGGCGTGACAGGCCGGTATTCTAACCGACTGAACTACCGCTGCGCGTAACACTTGAAGCGAATGGTGGGTGATGACGGGATCGAACCGCCGACATTCTGCTTGTAAGGCAGACGCTCTCCCAGCTGAGCTAATCACCCTTCACTTTCGGTGTGGCGCGCATTCTACGGAGCGACCTCACCTCTGGCAAGCACTTTTTTAAATAATTTTTTCAGGCCTTCCAAAGGCTTAGAGAAGGGTTGGCCTATGGCGCCACGAAGAGAATAATGCCCCACTTTGTATAAAGGAGAGACTCGCCCCATGTGGTTCAAAAACCTGCTTATCTATCGCCTGACCCAAGATCTGCCTTTTGATGCCGAGGCGTTGGAAACTGCACTGGCCACCAAACTGGCGCGTTCATGTGCAAGCCAGGAGTTGACCACCTACGGTTTCGTCGCGCCTTTCGGCAAGGGCGAAGATGCACCACTGGTGCACGTCAGCGGCGACTTCCTGCTGATCTCCGCCCGTAAGGAAGAACGCATCCTGCCGGGCAGCGTCGTGCGTGACGCCGTTAAGGAAAAGGTCGAAGAGATCGAAGCCGAACAAATGCGCAAGGTCTACAAAAAGGAACGCGATCAGATCAAGGATGAAATCATCCAGGCCTTCCTGCCGCGTGCCTTTATCCGTCGTTCGTCGACCTTCGCTGCGATCGCGCCGAAACAGGGCCTGATTCTGGTCAACTCGGCCAGCCCGAAACGTGCCGAAGACCTGCTGTCGACCCTGCGTGAAGTGATCGGCACCCTGCCGGTACGTCCGCTGACCGTGAAAATGTCCCCGACCGCCACCATGACTGAATGGGTCACCACCCAGAAAGCCGCGGATGACTTCTTTGTGCTGGACGAGTGCGAGCTGCGCGACACCCACGAAGACGGCGGCATCGTGCGCTGCAAGCGTCAGGACCTGACCAGCGAAGAAATCCAGTTGCACCTGAGCACCGGCAAAGTGGTCACTCAGCTGTCGCTGGCCTGGCAGGACAAACTGTCCTTCGTCCTTGACGACAAGATGGTGGTCAAGCGCCTGAAGTTCGAAGACCTGCTGCAGGATCAGGCGGAACAGGACGGCGGCGAAGAAGCCCTCGGCCAGTTGGACGCCAGTTTCACCCTGATGATGCTGACGTTCGGCGACTTCCTCCCGGCGCTGGTTGAAGCGTTGGGCGGTGAAGAGACGCCGCAGGGAATCTAAAGCCTGGTGATTTTCCACTGTGGGAGCGGGCTTGCTCGCGAAAGCGGTTTTACATCCAACACATGTGTTGGTTGAAACACCGCTTTCGCGAGCAAGCCCGCTCCCACATTTGTTTTGCAGTGCTACTTAAAATAAGGATCAGGCCATGCGTGCACTGGCTGCATTGAGTCGCTTTGTCGGCAACACCTTCGCTTACTGGGTTCTGATTTTCGCCGTCGTGGCTTTCCTGCAACCGGCATGGTTCCTCGGCCTGAAAGGCGCGATCGTGCCGCTCCTGGGCCTGGTGATGTTCGGTATGGGCCTGACCCTCAAGCTCGAAGACTTCGCCGAAGTCGCTCGCCATCCGTGGCGCGTGGCGCTGGGCGTGGTTGCACATTTCGTGATCATGCCCGGTGTGGCGTGGTTGCTCTGCCAGGTGTTCCATCTGCCGCCGGAAATCGCCGTCGGAGTCATCCTGGTCGGTTGCTGCCCAAGCGGCACCTCATCAAACGTCATGACCTGGCTGGCCCGTGGCGACCTGGCGCTGTCGGTGGCCATCGCCGCCGTCACCACCCTCCTCGCTCCACTGCTGACGCCCGCGCTGATCTGGCTGCTCGCCTCGGCCTGGTTGCCGGTGTCCTTCATGGAATTGTTCTGGTCGATCCTGCAAGTGGTGCTGCTGCCGATCGTGCTCGGCGTGGTCGCTCAGCGCGTGCTCGGTGATCGGGTTCGCCACGCGGTGGACGTATTGCCGCTGGTTTCCGTTGTCAGCATCGTGATCATCGTTACGGCTGTCGTCGCGGCCAGCCAGGCAAAGATCGCCGAGTCCGGCCTGCTGATCATGGCCGTGGTGATGCTGCACAACAGCTTCGGCTATCTGCTGGGGTACTTCACCGGACGGCTGTTCAAGTTGCCACTGGCCCAGCGTAAATCCCTGGCGCTGGAGGTTGGCATGCAGAACTCCGGTTTGGGCGCCGCGCTGGCCAGTGCGCATTTCTCGCCGCTGGCGGCGGTGCCGAGCGCGTTGTTCAGTGTGTGGCACAACATTTCCGGGGCGTTGCTCTCGACGTATTTCCGCCGGATGAGCGAGAAAGAAGATCGGGAAACCGCAGCTCGGCAAGTGACCGAGTAAGCGGAAAACTTGATCCCCGGGTTAATGATGGGCACCATACTGCGCAACGCGAGGACGACCTCGCGGCTCGATCGAGTCATTAATCTGGGGACGACCCCGTCAATCGATGGAGGTCTCTCATGTCCTGGATCATTCTGTTTTTCGCCGGCCTGTTCGAAGTGGGCTGGGCTGTCGGCCTGAAATACACCGACGGTTTCAGCCGTCCTCTCCCTACTGCGTTGACGATTGCCGCGATGGCCATCAGCCTTGGCCTGCTTGGGCTGGCGATGAAGGAATTGCCCCTGGGCACTGCCTATGCGATCTGGACCGGCGTGGGTGCCGTCGGCACGGTCATCGCCGGGATCATCCTGTTTGGTGAATCGATGGCGCTGTTCAGGCTGGCCAGCGTGACCTTGATCATTGCCGGGCTGATCGGACTGAAAGTCAGCGCCTGACGGCTTGCGGCCAATACGACAAAGCCCGCCCCTCTATCGATAGAGGGCGCGGGCTTTTTCAATGGTGAGTCCAACCGATCAGCTTTCGGCCAATGCCATGCGCCCACGCGCGACCGGAGCCTTTTCCACATGCTCAAGCTGGATGCACCGTTCCAGGAACAGGTACATGTAGTCGTAGCTTTTGCACACGGCCTCGCGCAATTGGGCCTGCAGTGACTTGCTCGGGTTCAGCCCCGCCAGCGTGCAGATGATTTCCAGCGCTTCCCACGGATGGGCATCATCGTACTGGGCATGCATCTTCAGCCACTTCATGGCTCGCTTGCGATCCTCTTCGGGGAACGATGCCGCGTAGACGCCATTGGAACAGACCAGCGCCGACCACTCGCCGGTCGCGCCTTCAATGGCGTAGTTGGTGGCGGCAATGGCAACGATCAGCGAGTCCGCCGAACTGGTGTGCCAGCACCAATGACTCAAGGCGTGAAGTTCAGGGGCCACCTTTTGCGCCTGCAGTTCTTCCAGGCTGACACCGTGAGCACGGCTCCAGTGCACCCAGTAATCGGCATGGTTCAATTCCACACGAATGTTGCGCATCAACCATCGTCGCGCCATGTCCTCGCCGGGATGGCGGGCAAAACGGGTCTTGGTGAGGTTCTGTGCCATATACAACGCGAATTGCTCAACCACGGGCCAACCACCAATAAGGTAGTTGCGCATGGTCTTTGCGCTGAGTTTGTTATCTCGCATGCGCCTGTACAATTCGTGTTCGACAACCCGGCGTTTACTCTCGCTGCAGTCCTGGATCAGTTGCTGAGCCCAGGCGGGATAACTTGCAGCTTCCATGAGGGGTCCGGTTCTGTTGAATGTATCGATCACTGTCGGGTTCCTTTTGATTGTGATTGTAAGGATCAGCAAGAGATTTCAACGGAACGTGCCAGGCGCCTTGAACAACAACGGCTGAGGCCTGGCAGGACGACTTTGTAAACTATCGCAGGTAAACAAATGCGGGCGCTCAATCACATACCCTTGAGCGTAATCCACCCCGATTTCCAGCAATGCCTGTTCAATCTGGGGTGTTTCAACAAACTCGGCAATCGTACGCTTACCCATTACATGGCCGATGTGATTGATCACTTCGACCATGGCGCGGTTAATCGGGTCGTCCAGCATATCCTTTACGAAACTCCCGTCGATCTTCAGGAAGTCTACAGGCAAATGTTTCAAGTAGGCGAATGAGGACATACCGGCGCAAAAGTCATCCAACGAAAAGTGGCAACCTAAGCCTTTGAGTTCATTAATAAATCTAATTGCACTTCCAAGATTGGAAATAGCGCTGGTTTCAGTAATTTCAAAACAAATCATTTCAGGCGGTATGGAATAAGTAATGAACTGTTGACGCAGGAAGTCCAGGAACGCCTCATCTCCTATAGTTGTGCCTGACAGATTAATCGCACACATCGCCAACGGCCCTTTGTGTTTCTCCGATATACATTGGGCAATGATCTTGAAAACATTCTGTACAACCCAACGATCAAGCGAAGTCATCAACCCATAACGTTCCGCCGCCGGAATAAAACTGTCGGGCAATATCATGCGCCCGGCTTCGTCATGCAGGCGCAACAGGATTTCGATATGCCCGCCGCCTGTTTCGACATGACCCAAGGCTGCGATTTCCTGGGCATACAGACAAAAGCGGTCCTCTTCCAGCGCCATGTGCAAGCGCTGCACCCAAGCCATTTCGCCAAAGCGCAGGGACAATTCCGAGTCATCGGCGTGATAGACCTGAACCCGGTTGCGGCCCTTTTCCTTGGCCATGTAACAGGCCATATCGGCGGCGCGCAGCGACGTTTCGAGGGTGGTCGGGTGCTGATTGATGTGTACCAGGCCGATGCTCACGGTGGTCACGAACGGCCGGCCTTTCCAGACGAAGTGCAGGTTCTGCACGGTCTGGCGCAGGCCCTCGGCGATTTTCTCCGCGGCTTCCGGTGCGCAACTCTCCAGCAGGATGCCGAATTCGTCGCCGCCCAGGCGGGCCAGGGTATCGCCTTCGCGCAAGCCCGATTGCAGCAACGCGCAGATGTGCCGCAACAACTCGTCCCCCGCCGCGTGGCCGCACGTGTCGTTGACCAGCTTGAACTGGTCCAGATCGAGAAACATCAAGGCATGACGCCCCGGATGTCGCGTCAGGTTGTGCAGCACCTGTTCCAGGCGATATTCGAATTCGCGGCGATTGGCCAGCCCGGTCAGGGCGTCATGGGTCGCCTGCCAGGACAAATTGGCAATGTATTGCCGCTCCTGGGTCATGTCGTGCAACACCAGCACGGTGCCGCTGACCTTGCCGGCATTGCGGATCGGCGCACCGACCAGTGTGACCGAAACCGTGCTGCCATCCAGCCGTTGAATCAATTTGGAATGCTCGCTGCCACCACTGAGCTGACCGCTCAGGATGTGCTCGATCAACGTAAAGCCGTCGGCCTGGGCATTCTCGTCCAGCAGATTGAACAGCGCGGCCAGGGGCAAGCCTGTCGCCTGCTCGGCCTTCCAGTGCGTCAACGCCTCGGCGGCCGGGTTCATGTAGGCAATCGCGCCGTCGACATTGGTGGTGATCACAGCATCGCCAATCGATTGCAGGGTGATCTGCGCGCGCTCCTTCTCCAACTGCAAGGCGTCGGCGAACGCATGGCGCTGCTTGAGCAATTTGTGCGTGCGCATCAGGGCCAGGACAATCAAGCCCAGGGCGGTGGCGAGGTTCGTCAACAGCAGCAGGCGCAGAATCACCCGCGAGCCTTCACCCAGGGCATCGCTGAAGGCCTTCGCCGCCGGCGTCACTTCATCGTTGATCGCAAATATCTGATCTTTCCAGCGCTGGATATCGCCATTGGTGGCCTGACGGGAGGTGATGCGCTGATGCATTTCCCGAGCAACATTATCAAGGCGCAGCAGATACGCATCCCCTACCGTCCAGAGGTCGATGGCTTTCTCAAGGTAAGAGAAGTGGCGGAAATTGAGGTACAGCCAGATCAGGCTGGAGACGTCATCCGGATGGTTGCCCCCCTTGAGGATCGCCTGGCGTGCCGCTTCGATGTTCGGCGGCTGATGGTCCAGCGCCAAACGTAACTCGTGGCCCCCTTGAGGCACGGCGATGGCGTTCTGGTATTTGAGGAATATCGTCTCGTCGCGACTGTCCGCGTAGAGATTCAGGTAATAGATGGCGTCTTTCTGGCCCTTGGACCAGAGGCTTTCGCCGGCAACATAGCCGCGCACCGCCGACAAAACATACAGGCTGAAACCGCCCAACAGCGCCTGAAATAGCACGACAGCGATAAATGGCCAGACAATGCCCAGCAACCGTGGCGTTCCGAGAGTCCGCGTTTGATTCATGAGGTCCCTTGTTTTAGCACTGCCAGATCATCATCCAACGTGATCGCTACAGCTAGACTAGGGTGCGTTCTCGATCCCGGCAAGCGAGAAGCCCTTTCTATGGGCAAGTGCCGGTAAATAACGGTTTTCAGTGAGAGGCGGACACACCTCGCGACACAGTTCCAGGAGAAAAGCCGCCATCACCTAACTATGTACCACTCTCTCCTGTTTGTTTTCGCTTGAAATCGGCCAACGACGCCATCGCACCAGAGCGATGCGCAGATCAACCGATAATCAAGAGAAGCAATTACATGCAATCGAACACTTCAAACCCACCTTCACCCTCCGAGGCTGAGTTACATGCAGGCCAACTGGAGGATTACGAACTTCTGCTCGCGGCCTTGCGCGAAACACCGGTAAACATTCTATGGCCCGTCTTGCCACTAAAACCTTATTCACCACTCACCAAGGTGAGCGCAGATGGATTAAAAGCGTTGTGGCAAGTGCTGCGCGATCGGGATTACATCGATATGTGCACAAAACTTGAAATAAAGCACGGCGATCTGTCCGTTGCGTTCAAGGAGGGCAAGTATGTCTATCAGGCCTGGAAGAACACAGGACATAAAGTCACGTTGGAGTTGACCGAGCACGCCAAATGGCAGCCGCTGAAACTGCGGATTGAGCGGGCAGCAGCATTACTGGGCGGAGTGTTGAATTCAAACCGCACCATTGGCTTAGAAAGAATGTGCGTCTTTTACGGTATTGCATTGACGTCGAGAAACCCGCAAATAGTTCAGGTCACGATAAAGGTCGTTCAGGACAGGATCGCCGCCCATCGTTTGAGACTGGAGGACGAGTTTGAAGCCCTTGATCTGAAGTCCCCTCCCACAGAAAAGGACCTGGAAACGTTCGCGACTATCCAACAAGCATTTCCTGGCACTCCAGTCGATACGCAGTTACTCCATAGCGGCCAGGTCCGCGGCGAAATAGTCGATGCGGTTAATCAATTTCTGCCGGAGAGCGTTACTTCACCGCTGGCGTACCTTGCCAAGGACGTTCTTTCTACTGCAACGATTGAACAAGTGCGCGCGACGCCGAGTGTATACCTCGAAAAAATCCTGCAGAGCGCGGAGGCTCAAAAACTAGGAAACACCTTACTGACGACAATGGATTGGTACGGAGGAAAAACCGGTGAAGAGACTTCGCCTTACATCCGCACCAGACTGATAGCCAATGCGCTGCAGTATTGGCTTTGTGCACAGACCCTGGATTCCAGCGATTTGATCGCCGGGTACAACTGGCGAAGTCGTTCGAACTGGGGAAAGAGCTACCAGGCAATCCGCGAGGCATTTGAATCCCATTTACTCACGTCAAAACTCGCATCGTCGGAAAAAGAGGCAGTGGTCATTTCGCGATTGTTTTTGTCCCGGTTCCCATTTGAGTTTCGTGTCCGGGACATTCCGGCAGATCTTGCTTACCGGAGCACGGCTGTCTGGGTCAACTTCCTCAACGGAGTCAATTTCGTCAAATCCGTCTCCCCCGAATTGCTGGACAGACTGAGCTTCCAGCAGTTGGTCAACTTGCCCATGCACAGGGCCGAAGTGGCAACCACGGAAGAATTGAACCTCCTCAGTCTCACCAGGCTGCTTCCGACCCTGGATTGGGCTGTCACCCAGGGTTTCGTTTCGCAAAAAGACCTCAAGGATTACACGCAAGCCGACATCGAACGAGCCTGCTCCGAACTGGAAAAACACTCGAACGAGGTCAATCAAGCGGTTATCCGAATCAATGAAGAGCCACCCAAACGGCTGGCCATCGCCAAGGCTGAAATACAAACGCTGTTCGGAAGCGAAGCCTTCAATACCGATGGACGCAAACTGGCCAGGCATGACGAGTTGGCTTCGATCGGCTTTCGCGACCCGCCGCCACTCAGGGGTAAGGAATACAAGTACTACTCGTTCACCGATGTCTTGGCGTCCGGCATGTTCGACGATCAGAAAAAATGGTTTGTGACTGAGGCTGACGGCGAGACCTTGAGCAAACAATGGATCAGGATGGACAAGGATCGGTATGTCAAAACCGAAGCGCCATGGCCTGTTCCCGGCATCAACTGGGAAGGCCGCCTTCGGCCAGTCCTGTCACCGTTTACCAAAATCCCCGATGTCCCTGCGCTGTTTGACGATGCGTTCAAGCGGCATCTGGAAACGATCACGACGGCCTACCAGACATTGATCAGAACGCTGTTAACCTCACTCCCCTATGCCGACCGCCTGGCGCTGGAGGTGGGTGAAGTCAAGATTTACAGCCTGCGCAAAGAAACCCGCAAAGTCGCCGCCAAAGACGAAACGCCCGAAATTACGTTGCCGCTCAGAGCGCGCAACGGCGTAATCCTGCAAGCGACTCAAACAAACGAGCCCATCGGGGACGAAGCCGCCGTTTCCGTCAGCACTTTTTACGAACTTCTCCCGAAAGCCGGGGTAATACGTCGCCTCGAAAATTTTGATGCGACGTTGTTGATTCCCCGGATCGGGGCGATGGCAACCACCTCCAATGGGGCCTATGTCGATGTCATCCGCGACAGGCATTTACCCTTCGACTGGGATGCGCATTCGAACGGCACCCTGCCCAAGGCAACGGCCTTCTGCGAGGCCATCATCGATCAGCTGCCACCAGCCTTCAGCGCAAGTTCCGAGATCACGGAGCATCATCAACGCGCCCCATTGACCCTGTCGTCCAGCCGCTCACTGGCGATCAGCCGACACATTGCGACCGAACTCCTGTTCGTTGACCCGCAAGCGTTGCGCACCTTTGCGAAGGGTCAGACCAGGTTTGAACTCGAAGAAGCTCAACGTAGAAAGATATTCAAGATCGCCAAGTTGTTTGTACCGTTCTGGGGCCCTGTCGAAGACGTGATGTCAGGCGATAAGAATCGCATCGCCCTGGGAATAGTCGGCCTGTTTTTCGATGTAATTTCGTTCGTGATCCCCATTGGCAAATTCGCCACGGGTTCGATCAGACTGATCAGTAACGCGGGCCAACTGGCCACACGCGCAACGCTCCCTTCATTTTCAACGCTGACAAAAACGCTGCTGGTATCGACACTGCGAGCGTTGAATCCGCTTGAGATTATTCCCGCGCTGCTCAAAGGCTTGGGCAAATCGGTGCGATACATTTATAAAACCGTCACGTTCGAATTTAACGAACTCGTGGGGAAAATCCGCTACTACGAGTACGTGCGCAGCTTGCCTCAGTTGAGTGATGCCGGACGCTGGAAGCCTGCAACGCTGGGAGATCAGCTAGCCAGCATCAAAGGCATAGATGATGTGCCAATTCACAACATCGGCACCTCTGGCAAGACCGACTTGCGCCTGATCGATCCATTGTCCTCCAAGCCCTATGGCCCGTCGTTGACCACCCGCGCCAGTGACTTCTCTCCCGGGCAATCGCACTACAGCACCCTGGAAAGCCGCAACCAGCAATCGGTTGTGGAGCTAGCCAAGACACGCCACGTACGAGAAGTGCTTGAAGTGGACGGCCGAACCACGCTGTTCATCGATGACGTGCCGTACCGGCTGGAGGGTGACACGCTACGCCGTGCAGACTTGATTGACGCGAGTGATTCGCTGAAGTCGATACCTTGCCGACCGAGACGCGCCCCGGGAGCAGATGTGTGCACGACTCGCTATGTGACGCGAGACCCGGCCCCGACACCCGCGGTTGGCGCCTTCGATGAAACCAAGGGATGGGCCACCTGGTTTGGCGACAGCATTTACACACCAGGCACTGCGGGCGCCCCCCTGACGAAGGTTTCGTTGGCCACTCACACAACACTCGACGCGACGATGGAATTCCGCAAAGGCATTTACGGGCGTGTCAAAGTCAACGTGACCGAAAAAGGTGTGACCGATACCTTCCACTCCGGAGCCGTCATCGTGGACTCCGTAGACGGTTCGAAACGGTATGTTTTCACACGTCTTGATGCGGGGGATTTTTACGTTGCCGAACTGGCAAAAGGGCAAAGCCTGCGTAACGCACTGACTTTCAAGCAAGCGTCAACCTTGCCCGCCGAACTGCGGCGCGAGTTGATGGTGGTGTACACCGGCTCGTTGAATGCCAACAACATGGCGAGGATTTACGGTGTGACTCTCGTTGAGCGCGCCATGAGAGCGATGGACAACATCGCCATACCTATCGGCGGCCATGCCAATCCGCCCGATACACTCAGGCTGATCAAGGTCGATACCAGCCCCGGCGAAGCCGTGCTGTTCGATCACTCGACCCGAATGATCGTCAGGCACTCCACCGATGGCGCAACGACCTGGTCAGCGTCCAGGAATGCTCCGGAAAGTGTCCGTGAAACGACAGCGCAAGTATTCAATACACTGTTTCAGAGAACCGTTATCACCCTGGAATCGTCGGTTCGGGATGGGCCCAAGGCGTTGAGAATCGATGGCGTCATGTTGGAACTACAGCAACGCATCAGCGCCATTCATAACAGTGAATTGGGCAAACTGCGCAATGTTGCATTCGCTGAAATCAAGACAAGACAGGGCATTCGGGAGGTTTATGTCAGCGTTTCCGGCAGGCAGGGTGACACCGCTTACCTGCCATTGTTTGAGAGAAACAGAGGCTCGAAAGAGGTGATCGACGAAGGTACGAGTTACTTCAACATCGATCACGGTGCTAACTTCCCACAGACATCGCTGAACGTCTCCGCTTCTGGCAAGTTGCGAGCGATTCCGCACACGATCGACAACATCGAGACGTATACGCCCGCACTCACCCAACGCCCTACTTCACTGGACACCGAGAGCAAACTCATCAGCGTCATACGCCAGAAATATCCGGACTCTCAGGAGCTTGAGTCCATCACGATAGCCACCACCATGGCCCCCTGCGACTCGTGTTCAATCGTCATGAAGCAATTCGGTTATGACGGCAATCCCGAGGCGTTGAATGTGATCTGGAAGTAGTCGCGCAGCACTGATCAGTGCTGCTGCAAATGCCCGTACAGCTTGGCGTACAAACCACCCTCGGCAATCAATTGCTGATGGTCGCCATCCTCGGCAATTTGCCCGCCATCGAATACCAGCACCCGGTCGGCCTGCTTCACGGCGGACAATCGGTGCGCAATGATCAGCGTGGTGCGGTGGCTCAAGAACCGCGCCAACGCCTGGTGCAGGTTGTATTCGGTGGCGGCATCCAGCGCTGAAGTGGCCTCGTCGAGGATCACCACTTTCGGTTCGGCCAGCACCATCCGTGCAATCGCCAGGCGCTGGCGCTGACCACCTGACAAGCGCACGCCGGAACGCCCGACGATACTGTCCAGGCCATTGGGCAATTCCCGAACCGTGTTGTGCAGCTGCGCAATTTCCAGCGCCTGCCAGCAGGCTTCGTCACTGCGCTCACGGCCCATGGTCAGGTTGGCACGGATGGTGTCGTTGAACAGCGCCGGATGTTGCAGGACCACCGCTACGTTTTCACGCACCGTTTCCAGGCCGATGTCCTGCTGGGTCGAACCGCCGAAGCGAATGGTTCCGGCCAGAGGCGTGTAAAGGCCCAGCAGCAATTGCACCAACGTACTTTTGCCGCCGCCGCTGGCGCCGACAATCGCGACTTTTTCACCGGGAGCGATGGACAGGTTCATCTGGTTCAACACCAGTTCGTCACCGTAACCGAAACTCAATCCCTGGACTTCGATACCCACGGTTTCGCGACCGTTGAACGGGTCGACACCGCCTGGGTATTCAGGCTCATCGGCCCTTGCCAACAACTCATTGATTCGGGACAGCGCACCACCGGCGGCGTAATAGGCGTATTGCAGATTCAGCAGTTGTTCCACCGGACCGATCATGAACCACAAGTAACTGAACACCGCGAGCATCTGGCCGATGGACAGGTCGGAAAACAACACGGTGAGCATCGCCGCGGCGCGGAAAATATCGATACCGAACTGGAACAGCAAACCGCTGGCCCGGTTCGAGGCATCGGTTTTCCACTGGGAGTTCACCGCGTAATCGCGCACTTCCCGCGCACGTTGGCCGAGGCGCCCGAGGAAAAAACCCTGACGGTTGCCGGCGCGCACTTCCTGGATGGCATCGAGGGTTTCGGTCAACGCTTGAGTGAATCGCGAGGTGCTGTCGTTCTCGAGTTTCTTCAGGTGCTTGACCCGCTTGCCCAGCAGCACCGTGGCATAGATAACCAGCGGGTTGAACAGCATGATCAGCAGCGCCAGCTTCCAGTGCATCCAGATCAGGATGCTCGCGGTGCCGATCAGGGTCAGCATGGCCACGAGGAAACGGCTGAGGGTTTCGCCGACGAATTTGTCCACCGTGTCCAGGTCAGTAACCAGGTGCGTGGTCACCGTGCCGCTGCCCAGGCTTTCGTATTCACCCAGCGAGATGCGCTTGAGGCGCTCGATCAGCCGCAGGCGGATGCGGTACACGATGTCTTTGGCCAGTGCCGCGAACAACTTGGCCTGCACCACGTTGAACAACAAGGCACCGCAGCGCAGCAACAAGGTCACCAGCAGCATCAGGCCGATGTACCCCGCCGCTTTCTGCCAGCCTTCGGGCAGTGCGTGGTTCATGACTTTCAGCGCGGCGTCGCCATGGCCCAGCAGCACTTCGTCCACCAGCAAGGGCAAGAGCAAGGGAATCGGCACGCTGCACAACGTCGCCAGCACGGCCACGCCGTTGGCGATCCACAGGGATTTCTTGTGATGCAGGGCCAGGCGGCGGATTTCCGCCCAGCTCAGACGGTCGACACGTGCAGCGGTGGGGGCGTCGTCGGGCAGATCATGCACAGGCAGCGCGCTCCAGCCAGCGGCCGAGCAGCGGTGACAATACGCTGAGAGGCTGATAGCCATTGGTCAACAACGCCAATTGACCATCACGCTCTGCCAGCAAGGTGGGGAAACCGGCGATGCCGAGGTCCTGCACCCAAGTGAAATCGGCCGCAGTCGCGGCATGTTGATCGGCGCGATCGAACGCGGCTGCGAACTCGATGCGCGGCAAACCGGCTTGCTCCGCCAATTCCACCAGCACACTGGCGTGGGTGACATCGCGCCCTTCTGCGTAAAACGCATGCTGGATCAGACCAAGCAGTTTCCACGCGCAATCCGGCGCCAGGCTGCGCGCCGTCACCAACGCCCGACAGGCCGGCTCGGTGTCGTACACAAAGCCGTCGGGCAATGCGCCTTCGATTTTGAACGGTTGACCGGTGGCCTCGGTGACCGCCTGCCAATGTTCAAGAATGTAGCGCCGGGTGGTCGGCTCCAACGCTGAACCACTGCCGGTGCGCAAACCGCCCACAATCAAATGCACGTCCACACCCGCCGCCTGCGCCTGCTCGACCAACGCATTGGCCACCGGCGCAAAGCCCCAGCACCAGGAACACATCGGGTCCATCACATAGAGCAGGCGGCGTGCAGACATGGTTCAAGCCTCGGAAGGGGTTTGCTTGTAGTTGTAGCCGATCGGGTGCGGCATGTTGCGAGCCTTGGCCAGTTCGATCTGCTTCTGCCGATCGATGGCACTGCGCCGGGTCTTCTCGCTCAGCTTATCCCAGCAATGCGGGCAGCTGATGCCGGCCACATAGTGCTCGGACGCGCGGTCTTCAACACTAACCGGTGTACGACAGGCGTGACATTGATCGTAGTCACCTTCACTGAGGTCATGACGAACGGTCACGCGGTTATCGAACACGAAGCAGTCGCCCTGCCATTTGGTTTCTTCCTGCGGCACCTCTTCGAGGTACTTCAGAATGCCACCCTTGAGGTGGTAAACCTCATCGAAACCCTGGCTGAGCATGTAGCTCGAAGCCTTTTCACAACGAATGCCGCCGGTGCAGAACATCGCGACTTTCTTGTGCACGGCCGGGTCGAAGTTGGCTTTGATGTAGTCGGGGAATTCGCGAAAACTGGTGGTTTTCGGATCGATGGCGCCTTCGAAGGTGCCGATCGAGACTTCGTAATCGTTGCGGGTGTCGATCAACAGTACTTCCGGATCGCTGATCAGCGCGTTCCAGTTCTCTGGATCAACGTAGGTGCCGACCTTTTTGTTCGGGTCCACGCCTTCGACGCCGAGGGTGACGATTTCTTTCTTGAGTTTGACTTTGGTGCGATAGAACGGCTGATCATCGCAGTACGACTCTTTGTGGTCGATGTCGTCCATGCGCGGGTCGTTCTTGAGCCAGGCCATCAGCCCGTCGATGCCTTCACGGCTGCCGGACACGGTGCCGTTGATGCCTTCTTCGGCGATCAGCAGCGTGCCTTTGATGCCGTTGTCGACCATGGCCTGCAGCAGCGGCTCGCGCAGGTCGACGTAGTTTTCCAGGGTGACGAACTTATACAGTGCCGCCACGACAATCTGTTGTGTCATGGGTGATTCTCCAGGTGGCTACCCTCGTAAGGGGTGAACCGGATGCGAAAAAAAACGCGCCGGGTAAGCGGCGCGTTGCGGATTCTAGCAAAAATAAACGCTCCTCTGTAGGAGCCGGCTTGCCGGCGATGGCAATCTCGAGGACGCCATCGCCGGCGAGCCGGCTCCTACAAGGGGCGGGACATCAATGCGAGCCGCCAGCACAGGTCGGCGAGGCCGGAGCCGTGTCGATCTGTGCCCATTCCTCAGGCGTGTAGGTATGCAGCGCCAACGCATGGAACTCGCCCATCAGCTCGCCGAGCGTGCCGTAGACTTTCTGGTGACGCTTGACGCGGTTGAGCCCTTCGAACTGCTGGCTGACCACCACGGCCTTGTAATGGGTCTGCAACCCACGACTGTGCATATGGCTTTCATCCAGCACTTGCAGGTGCTCGGGCTGTAACAGGCCCAGCGTCGATTCGATGCGTTGTTGCATGGTCATACCGAACTCCGCTTAAGGCTTTTTCTTGGCAGCAGGTGCAGCGGCGTTAGCCTTAGGGTCCAGCTCGTTGGTCATGTCAGCCAACAGCTTGTTGACCACTGGCACGGCGCTTTCGAGCTTGGCCTGGGTCATCTGGGCCGATTGCTGGGTCAGCTGCGGCATTTTTTCCAGGACTTTCTTGCCCAGTGGCGACTGGTAGAACGCGACCAGGTCTTTCAGCTCGGATTCGCTGAAGTTGGAGGTGTACAGCTTGACCATGTCCGGCTTCAGCTTGTTCCAGCCAATGGCTTGGTCCAGAGCGGCGTTGGCTTTGGCCTGGTAGGTTTCCAGCAAGGCTTTTTTCGATTCAGGGGCTTTGGTCTGTTCAAAGCGCTGAGCGAACATTTGCTGCACTTGCATGTACACCGGAGTGCCCAATTTGTCAGCGTGCGCCAGGGTCAGGAAAGCTTCGGCACTGGCGTTGTGGCTGGCGGTATCGGCAAAAACAGGGCCGCTGGCGCAAACCAGTGCAACCGCGGTACAGATGGCACGAAGACGAGTCATCGAGTTTCCTTTTCTAGCAGGCGAGGTAAAACCCCAAGGGCGTCCATTCTGCGCCTAAAAAAGTGTGTCGCTCAACCCCAAGCCTTGTCGTGCCTGAATTAGAGGGGTTGAATGGTCAAAATACTGACCGATGGAACCACGGCCGGCGATCACGGCCTAAACTGCGCTATCAGACTGACAGGAGTGTGCATGATGAGCCGTATCGAAACCGACAGCCTTGGCCAGGTGGAAGTGCCGGATGAGGCCTACTGGGGCGCTCAGACGCAACGCTCGCTGATTAACTTCGCCATCGGCAACGAGCGCATGCCGCTGGCGGTGCTGCATGGGCTGGCGCTGATCAAGAAAGCCGCGGCGCGGGTCAATGACCGCAACGGCGACCTGCCCGCCGACATCGCCCGGCTGATCGAACAGGCCGCCGACGAAGTGCTCGACGGCAAACACGACGACCAGTTCCCGCTGGTGGTCTGGCAGACCGGCAGCGGCACCCAGAGCAACATGAATGTCAACGAAGTGATCGCCGGGCGTGCCAACGAACTGGCCGGCAACCCGCGCGGCGGCAAGGTGCCGGTGCACCCCAACGATCACGTCAACCGCTCGCAGAGCTCCAACGACTGCTTCCCCACCGCGATGCACATCGCCGCCGCGCAGGCAGTGCAGAACCATTTGCTGCCGGCGATCAGCGAACTGTCGGGCGGTCTGGCCGAGCTGTCCGCGCGGTACATGAAGCTGGTGAAGACCGGCCGCACCCACATGATGGATGCGACGCCGATCACCTTCGGCCAGGAACTCTCAGCGTTCATCGCGCAACTGGATTACGCCGAACGGGCGATCCGCAGCGCCCTGCCCGATGTGTGTGAACTGGCCCAAGGTGGCACCGCCGTCGGCACCGGGCTGAATTCGCCGCACGGTTTTGGCGAAGCGATTGCCTCCGAGCTGGCTGCGCTCTCGGGCCTGCCGTTTGTCACCGCACCGAACAAATTCGCCGCATTGGCAGGGCATGAACCGCTGACCACGCTGTCCGGCGCGCTGAAAACCCTCGCCGTGACCCTGATGAAAATCGCCAACGACCTGCGCTTGCTGGGTTCCGGGCCACGTGCCGGTTTCGCCGAAGTGAAATTGCCGGCCAACGAACCCGGCAGTTCGATCATGCCCGGCAAGGTCAACCCGACTCAGTGCGAAGCCCTGTCGATGCTCGCATGCCAGGTGTTGGGCAACGACGTGGCCATCGGCTTCGCCGCGAGTCAGGGGCATCTGCAACTGAACGTGTTCAAACCGGTGATCATCCACAACCTGCTGCAATCGATCCGTTTGCTGGGCGATGGCTGCAGCAACTTCCAGCAGCATTGCATCGCCGGCCTAGAACCGGATGCCGAGAAAATGGCCGAGCATCTGGAGCGTGGGTTGATGCTGGTGACGGCGCTGAACCCGCATATCGGTTACGACAAGTCGGCGGAAATTGCCAAGAAGGCCTATGCCGAAGGGCTGACGTTGCGGGAGGCGGCGTTGCAGTTGGGGTATCTGACCGATGAACAGTTTGATGCGTGGGTAAGGCCGGAGAATATGCTGGAGGCTGGGGCCAAGGGCTGAGTATTGCGGTGACTGTTAGTCAGTCTTCGCGGGCAAGTCGGATCGCCGCCCGCTCGCTCCTACAAGGTTTGTGTCGATCACTATATCTGTGAACGACACAAAACCTGTAGGAGCGAGGCTTGCCCGCGAAGAACGATAACGCGGTCTAACTGGCCGCCATCCGAACCTTCCGCGCCTTGAGCCCCGCAATCAACGAAGGCCCCAACGCCACCAGCGCCGACCCCAGCACCACCAGCACCGCCCCGCCATACCCCAGGCCATTGATCGTTTCGGCATGCACATACTCCGGCCACAACCAGGCCGCCATGGCCACCGCCGCGAACGTCACCAACGGCGTGATCGCCAGCGTCGCACTCACCCGCGAGGCTTCCCAGTGCGCCAGCGCTTCGGCAAATGCGCCATACGCAATCAGGGTGTTCATGCAGCAGGCCAGCAACAGCCAGCCTTGCAGCGGATTCAGTTGCAGCGCTTCCAGCGGGTGCACCCACGGTGTCAGCAACAACCCGCAGAACAGGTAAATCACCATCATCACCTGCAACGAATTCCACACCGTCAGCAACTGCTTCTGCCCCAGGGCATAGAACGTCCAGACCGTGGACGCCAACAACACCAGCAGCACACCCGCCGTGTAGTCGCTCAGCGAGGTGAACAACTCAACCAGACGCTGGTTGAAAAACAGTCCGAAACCAATCAGCAACACCAGCAGGCCAATCCCCTGCCCCACGCTGAAGCGTTCCTTGAACACAAACAGGCTGGCGATCAGCAACATGATCGGGCCCATCTGCACCACCAATTGCGCCGTGCCAGGGCTGAGCAGATTCAAGCCCATCAAGTACAGGATGTAGTTGCCCACCAGACCGAGCACCGCCATCACCACCAGCCAGCCACCGCGCGGGCCGAGCACTTTGCGGCTCGGCAGGCGTCGGGTCGCTGCCAGATAAATGAACAGGCAGCCGCCGGACACCATCAGGCGAAACCAGGTCACCGTGACCGGGTCCATCACCAGCAGCACTTGCTTGAGTTTGATCGGCAGGATTCCCCACAAAAATGCAGTCAACAAGGCCAGGAACAGACCATAAACCCAGCGCCCCGATGAAATGTGCATGCGTACCTCAAAGCCAGATGGCAAGAGCCGTCATTCTAGGCTCAGCGGTGCCTGGTACACAGGGACAGTTGTCTGCCGGACGCAAATGAAACTGTGCGGGTCGCAGCAATAAATTGGCGATGTGCCGCTGATCGGCTGGCCAGGCGTTGCAAGTGGTTCATGCATAAGCTCATTGGATCCGCCAACAGCAGCCCCCTTCAGGAGACCGCCATGTACGGCATGCGCGCCCAGGACAACGCCCCCGCCGTGCACTTTCGCAGTGACCGGATGTGTCGGGTGAATGGAGAGTTGTATTTCAGCACCCGGGAAAACACCCTGGAGGGGCCGTTTGAAAACCCGGAGGCGGCTGCGCGGGAGATTGCGGCTTACATCGCGCGGATGCAGCTTTTGAGCGCCTGTCGATAGACCGAGGCGCTGCCTTCGCGGGCAAGCCCGCTCCCACAAGGTTTTGTGGCGATCACATAATTTGTGAATACCCCAGAACATTGTGGGAGCGGGCTTGCTCGCGAAGGCGATGTAACATTCGCCACAAACGTTATGCGCTTAACGCACCGCTTCAAACAACCCGGTAGCGCCCATCCCGCCACCCACGCACATGGTGACGATGCCGTACCGCAGATTACGTCGCTGCAACTCCCGTACAAGATGCCCTACCTGACGCGACCCGGTCATGCCGAACGGGTGACCGATGGAAATCGAGCCGCCATTGACGTTGTACTTCTCGTTATCGATCCCCAGCCGGTTGCGGCTGTACAGGCATTGCGAGGCGAACGCTTCGTTGAGTTCCCACAGGTCAATGTCGGCCACCTGCAAACCCTTGGCCTTGAGCAGCTTCGGCACCGAAAATACCGGGCCGATGCCCATTTCATCCGGTTCGCAACCCGCCACGGTGAAACCACGGAAGAACGCCTTCGGCTTCAACCCCAGTTCCAGCGCTTTTTCCAGGCTCATCACCAGGGTCATGGACGCACCGTCGGACAGCTGCGACGAGTTGCCCGCCGTCACCGAACCGTCTTCGGCAAACACCGGCTTCAACCCTGCCAGACTTTCCAGGGTCGTGTCCGGACGGTTGCAGTCATCGCGATCAACGACGCCATCGAGGATCTGCACCTGCCCGGTGGCCTTGTCTTCAACCCGATACTTCACCGCCATTGGCACGATTTCGTCGTCGAACAACCCGGCGGCCTGCGCCTGAGCGGTGCGCTGCTGACTTTGCAGGGCGTACAGATCCTGTTCTTCGCGGCTGACGTTGTAACGACGCGCAACGATTTCGGCGGTCTGGCCCATGGGGAAGTAGATGCCCGGCACCTGTTCTTTCAGCAGCGGGTTGATCAGGTTGTCGGTGTTGACGCTTTTCATGGTCAGGCTGATGGATTCGACGCCACCGGCGACGATGATGTCGCTGCAGCCCGAAGCGATCTGGTTGGCAGCGATGGCAATCGCCTGCAAGCCCGAGGAGCAGAAACGGTTGAGGGTCATGCCGGCGGTGCCGGTGCCCAGGCGCGACAGCACCGCGACGTTGCGACCGATGTTGTAGCCTTGGGCGCCTTCGTTGGAGCCGGCGCCGACGATGCAATCCTCGACGCTGGCCGGGTCGATGCCCGAGCGCGCCAGCAGTGCATTGACGCAGTGGGCCGCCATGTCGTCCGGACGGGTCTGGTTGAACTTGCCGCGAAAGGACTTGGCCAGGCCGGTCCGCACGCTGTCGACGATCACCACTTCACGCATGGCATACCTCATTATTGTTGTCGGTTGAGAGTGGATCGAGCATAAGTCCAGCCGTGACCGGTCGCGACAATCATTCACCCCGCGTATGCGTCACCATCGGTTCAAGTCTTGGGCTTTTTCAGTTTCTTTTCATGCTTGTCGGACTTTTCGAATGCTGCTTCCAGCGCCTGGTTGAGCGTGCGCAAAACCTTGACCCGGGCCCAGCGCTTGTCGTTGGCTTCCACCAGCGTCCAGGGGGAAATTTCGGTGCTGGTACGGTCGACCATGTCGCCGACCGCGGCGCGATAGGCCTCCCACTTATCCCGGTTGCGCCAGTCATCTTCGGTAATTTTGAAGCGCTTGAAGGGGATCTGTTCGCGCTCTTCGAAGCGCTCCAGTTGTGTCTGTTTGTCGATGGCCAGCCAGAACTTGACCACGATCACTCCGGCATCGGCGATCTGCTCTTCGAAGTCGTTGATCTCACCGTAGGCGCGCAGCCAGTCGGCCGGGCTGCAAAAGCCTTCGATACGCTCCACCAGCACCCGGCCATACCAGGAACGGTCGAACACGGTGAATTTGGCCCGTGCCGGAATATGTCGCCAGAATCGCCACAGGTACGGATGCGCCCGCTCTTCTTCGGTGGGCGCAGCAATCGGCACGATGCTGTATTGCCGAGGATCGAGCGCGGCGGCCACCCGGCGGATCGCCCCGCCCTTGCCGGCCGCGTCGTTGCCTTCGAACACGGCGATCAAGGCGTGCCGGCGCATGCGTTTGTCACGCATCAAACCGGAAAAACGCGCCTGCTCGGTGATCAGTTGTTCTTCGTAGTCTTCCTTTTCCAGGTGCTGGTTCAGGTCGAGGCTGTCGAGCAGGTTCACCAGATCGACACTGCTGGCCAATGGCGCGGCGCTGACTTTATCCGGGTGAATCTTCGGCCTTTTCAACGCGCCTTGCAGGCCTTCAAGCAGAATCTTGCCGACCGCCAGGCTCCGATAGCGCGGGTCCATCCCGGCGATCACATGCCACGGCGCATAGTCGCGGCTGGTGCGGCGCAGAATGCGTTCGCCATACTTGACGAACTTGTCGTAAGTCTCCGATTGCTGCCAGTCCAGCGGGCTGATGCGCCAGCTGTGCAGCGGGTCGTCGGCCAGGGCCTTGAGGCGGTCCTTCATTTGCTTCTTGGAAAGGTGGAACCAGAACTTGAAGATCAACGCGCCTTCGTCACACAACATCTTTTCCAGGCGTTCGGCACCGTTGATGCTCTGATCGAACCGGGGTTCCTTGATCACGCCATGAACCCGGGCCTGCAACATCTGGCTGTACCAGTTACCAAAGAAGATGCCCATGCGGCCCTTGGCCGGAAGCATCCGCCAGTAGCGCCAGGCCGGTGGTCGCGCCAGTTCTTCGTCGGTCTGCTGATCGAACGTGCGGACCTCGATCAGGCGCGGGTCCATCCACTCGTTGAGCAGCTTCACGGTCTCGCCCTTGCCGGCACCTTCGATGCCGTTGATCAAAATGATCACCGGAAAGCGTTTTTGCTGCTGAAGTTCGAACTGCGCCTCGAGCAACGCTTCACGCAGCGCCGGCACTTCGGCTTCATAGGTTTCTTTGTCGATGACGTGACCGATTTCAGCAGATTCGAACATGGGGCGGCTCCTTCCAGGATTGAACAAGACTAGCGGATTGACCTCCCCTGCGTGGGAGAAATCCCATTTTCACTGCCTGGCCAGATCCGGACGTTGCCATGGATCAAGCAGCGACTCGGCGATCGGCTAGAATGGTCGCCTTGCCGTTGCCGAGCCTGCCATGAAACCTGTACTGCCCCACGCCCAGCTCGACTGGGACGACCAAGGTCTCCCGCGCTCGCGGGTGTTCGATGATGTGTATTTTTCCAACCTGTCCGGGCTGGACGAAACCCGTTACGTCTTCCTCGAACAGAACGCGTTGCGTGAGCGTTTCGCGGCATTGCCGGTGGACGGGAAACTGGTGATTGGCGAGACAGGTTTTGGTACCGGGTTGAATTTCCTGTGCGCCTGGCAGTTGTTCGAACAGCACGCGGTGGCCGGTGCGCGGTTGCATTTTGTCAGTGTCGAAAAGTACCCGCTGAGCCTGCCCGACCTGCAGCGGGCGCTCGCCTTGTGGCCGGAGCTCAAGCCGTTTGCCGATCAACTGTTGGCGCAATACGTGGCGATCCATCAAGGTTTCCAGCGCCTGATCCTGGACCACGGACGCATCACCCTGACGCTGCTGATCGGCGATGCGCTGGAACAGTTGCCACAGCTGGACGCGCAGATCGATGCCTGGTTTCTCGACGGTTTCGCCCCGGCGAAAAACCCCGACATGTGGACCGCCGAACTGTTTGTCGAGCTGGCCCGACTCGCGGCGCCCGGCTCGACGATCAGCACCTTCACCAGCACCGGTTGGGTACGTCGTCTGTTGAATGCCGCAGGCTTCAAGATGAAACGCACGCCCGGCATCGGCCACAAATGGGAAATCCTGCGCGGGGTGTTTCTCGGTTGGCCGGAGGAAGTCACGAAGCCCGTCATGGTAAAACCGTGGTTTGCGCGTCCGGCCCCCCTGACCGGCGAACGTCGTGCTCTGGTGATCGGCGCCGGCCTCGCCGGTTGCGCGACAGCCGCCAGCCTCGCTGCGCGGGGTTGGCAAGTCAGTCTGCTGGAGCGTCACGGCGCACTGGCGCAGGAAGCCTCGGGCAATCCTCAAGGGGTTTTGTACCTCAAGCTTTCCGCCCATGGCACCGCGTTGTCACAATTGATCGTCAGCGGGTTCGGCCACACCCGCCGCTTGCTTGAGCAGTTGCATCGAGGTCTCGACTGGGACGATTGCGGCGTACTGCAACTGGCCTTCAATGCCAAGGAAGCGGAGCGTCAGGCGCAATTGGCCGCAGCGTTTCCCGAGGACTTGCTGCACACGCTCGATCAAGCGCAGGCCGAAATCCGCGCCGGCATCGCGCTGCAATCGGGTGGCCTGTTCTACCCCGAAGGCGGCTGGGTGCACCCGCCCGCCCTGTGCCAATGGCAAGCGGCGCACCCGAACATACAGATCCTGACCCATCACGATGTGCTGGAGTTGCGCCGAGCACACGGACACTGGCAAGCCCTGGATGGCGAAACCGTGCTGGCCGATGCCCCGGTAGTGATACTGGCCGGCGCCGCCGAGATCAAGCGCTTCACTTACAGCAGCGAGCTGCCGCTCAAACGCATTCGTGGACAAATCACTCGCCTGCCACAGACCTCTGAAAGCGAGGTACTGGGCACCGTCGTCTGCGCCGAAGGTTATGTCGCGCCAGCTCGTTTGGGTGAACACACCCTGGGCGCCAGTTTCGATTTCAACTCCGATGACCTGACCCCAACCGCTGCCGAACATGCAGGCAATCTGCAAATGCTTGAGGAAATTTCGGTAGACCTGGTCGCTCGGCTCGGCGCAAATGCTTTGCAGCCTGAAGCACTTGAAGGCCGGGCGGCGTTTCGCTGCACCAGCCCGGATTACTTGCCGATTGTCGGCCCACTGGCCGACGGTCAGGCGTTCGCCGACGCCTACAGCGCCTTGAGCAAGGATGCCCGGCAAACCCCGGACATCCCTTGCCCATGGCTGGACGGTTTGTATGTCAACAGCGGCCACGGTTCCCGAGGGTTGATCACCGCGCCGTTGTCAGGCGAATTGCTCGCCGCGTGGCTGGATAACGAACCGCTGCCATTACCAAGAGCCGTGGCCGAGGCGTGTCATCCGAACCGCTTCGCCTTGCGCCGATTGATTCGAGGCAAATGAGGCACCTGGTTGCCGGGCATACGAGGTTTTGTACTTAAAGCCTTGGCACGCACCCAGCACCTTTATTACTTATCGATCTAAAACTCCCACGATCCCACCGGGTCAGTTTCTGAGTACCTGCCCTTTGGGCGCGGTATCGATTGACCCTCCCCAACGGAAAAACCGGTAAGGACTTTATGTGCGGATTAGCTGGCGAGTTACGCTTTGATCATCAACCTGCAGACCTTGCAGCCATTGAACGAATCACTCATCACCTGGCGCCTCGCGGCCCTGACGCGTGGGGCTTTCACAGCCAGGGGCCGATTGCCCTTGGCCATCGTCGCCTGAAAATCATGGACCTGTCGGACGGCTCGGCGCAGCCGATGATCGACCATCAACTGGGCCTGTCCCTGGCCTTCAACGGCGCGATCTACAACTTCCCCGAACTGCGTACCGAACTTGAATCCCTCGGTTACGCCTTCTATTCCGGCGGCGACACCGAAGTGCTGCTCAAGGGCTACCACGCCTGGGGCGAAGCGCTGTTGCCCAAGCTCAACGGCATGTTTGCCTTCGCCATCTGGGAGCGTGACGCCAAGCGCCTGTTCATCGCCCGTGACCGTCTCGGCGTGAAGCCGCTGTACCTGTCGCGCACCGGCCAGCGCCTGCGCTTTGCCTCGGCATTGCCCGCGTTGCTCAAGGGCGGCGATATCAACCCGATCCTCGATCCGGTGGCGCTCAATCATTATCTGAACTTCCACGCGGTGGTCCCGGCGCCGCGCACCTTGCTGGCCGGCATCGAAAAGCTGCCGCCCGCCACCTGGATGCGCATCGAAGCGGACGGCACCACCGAGCAGAAAACCTGGTGGACCCTGCCCTACGGCCCACACGAGGATGAGAAAAATCTGACCCTCGAAGACTGGCGCGACCGCGTACTCGACAGCACCCGCGATGCGGTGGCGATTCGTCAACGGGCAGCGGTGGACGTCGGCGTGTTGCTGTCGGGCGGTGTCGATTCGAGCATGCTCGTCGGTCTGTTGCGGGAGGTCGGCGTAGAAAACCTGTCGACCTTCTCCATCGGTTTCCAGGATGCCGGCGGCGAGCGCGGTGACGAGTTCCAGTATTCGGATCTGATCGCCAGGCATTACGGCACCCAACATCATCAACTGCGCATCGACGAAAAAGAGATCATCGAGCAACTGCCCGCCGCCTTCCGCGCGATGAGCGAGCCGATGGTCAGCCATGACTGCATCGCGTTCTATCTGTTGTCCCGCGAAGTGGCCAAGCATTGCAAAGTGGTGCAAAGCGGCCAGGGGGCGGACGAATTGTTCGCCGGTTATCACTGGTATCCGCAGGTCGATGGCGCAGCCGATCCCTACGCGGCGTATCGCGAAGCGTTTTTCGACCGCAGTTACGACGACTACGCTGCCACCGTTCAGCCGAAATGGCTGACCGCGAATGACGCCGCCGGCGACTTCGTGAAGGAACATTTCGCACAGCCCGGTGCCGATGCGGCGGTGGACAAAGCCTTGCGTCTGGACAGCACGGTGATGCTGGTGGATGACCCGGTCAAACGCGTCGACAACATGACCATGGCCTGGGGCCTGGAAGCGCGCACGCCGTTTCTCGACTATCGCCTGGTGGAATTGTCAGCCCGGGTGCCGGGCAAATTCAAACTGCCGGACGGCGGCAAACAAGTGCTGAAAGAAGCGGCGCGACTGGTGATTCCGAGCGAAGTCATCGACCGTAAAAAGGGTTACTTCCCGGTGCCGGGTCTCAAGCATTTGCAGGGCGACACGCTGAACTGGGTGCGCGAATTGCTGCTGGACCCGAGCCAGGATCGTGGCCTGTTCAACCCGGCGATGCTCGACCGTTTGCTGACCGATCCACAAGGCCAGTTGACCCCGTTGCGCGGCTCGAAGCTGTGGCAATTGGCGGCGCTGAACCTGTGGCTCAGTGAACAAGGAATCTGATCGATGAAACCTCACGCCACGGCGTACAGCCAACGCTTGTTGCGCGGTCAGGCGCCCTCCTACGAACGCTTGCAGGCGCGTCTGGCTGAAGACGGCAGTGAACTCGGTACCGCGCCGATTGCCGTGCATTGCGGCTGGGGCCGGTTGTTGATCGGCCATACGTTCCCCGACCCGGCGAGCCTCGCCCAAGAGTTGCTCAATGAGCAACCGGGCGAACGGGATATCGCCCTCTATGTCGCCGCGCCCCAGCAAGTGCTGGGGCTGGAGCCGGCCCAGTTGTTTCTCGATCCATCTGACACCTTGCGCTTGTGGTTCAGCGATTACCGGCAGGCGACCCGTGTGTTCCGCGGCTTTCGCATTCGTCGTGCGCAAGGCGATGCCGACTGGCAGGCGATCAATCAGTTGTATCAGGCGCGTGGCATGTTGCCGATCGACGCCCGTCTGCTGACCCCGCGTCATCTGGGCGGCCCGGTGTACTGGCTGGCCGAGGACGAGGACAGCGGCGCGGTCATCGGCAGTGTCATGGGCCTCAATCATCACAAGGCGTTCAACGATCCGGAAAACGGCAGCAGCCTCTGGTGCCTGGCAGTCGATCCGCACTGTTCGCGGCCCGGCGTCGGTGAAGTGCTGGTACGGCATTTGATCGAACACTTCATGAGCCGTGGCTTGAGTTACCTGGACCTGTCCGTACTGCACGACAATCGCCAGGCGAAAAGTCTTTATGCCAAGCTCGGTTTTCGCAACCTGTCGACCTTTGCGATCAAGCGCAAGAACGGCATTAACCAACCGTTGTTTCTCGGCCCCGGTCCTGAAGCCGAGTTCAACCCCTACGCGCGGATCATTGTCGAGGAAGCCCATCGTCGCGGCATCGATGTGCAGGTCGATGATGCCGAGGCCGGGATGTTTACCCTCAGCCACGGCGGACGGCGGGTACGTTGCCGCGAGTCGCTGAGTGACCTGACCAGCGCCATCAGCATGAGCCTGTGCCAGGACAAAAGCCTGACGCACAAAGTGTTGAAGGCGGCCGGTCTGAATCTGCCGAGCCAGCAACTGGCGGGCAACGCCGATGACAACCTGGCGTTTCTCGACGAACACGAGCGGGTGGTGGTCAAGCCGCTGGATGGCGAACAGGGTCAAGGGGTGGCGGTGGATCTGCGGACCATCGAAGACGTCCAGCAAGCCATCGAATCAGCCCGTCAGTTCGACAGCCGCGTGCTGCTGGAAAGCTTTCACGAAGGCCTCGACCTGCGGATTCTGGTGATCGGGTTTGAGGTGGTGGCGGCGGCGATTCGCCGGCCGGCCGAAGTGGTGGGCGACGGGCAGCATTCCATCGGTGCGCTGATTGACGCCCAGAGTCGGCGTCGGCAGGCGGCCACCAGCGGTGAAAGCAAAATCCCGCTGGACCACGAGACCGAACGCACGTTGCAGGCAGCGGGTTACGACTACAGCAGCATTCTGCCGGCGGGTGAACATTTGTTCGTACGGCGTACGGCGAATCTTCATACCGGCGGTGTGCTTGAAGATGTCACGGCGATCCTGCATCCCACGCTGGCGGAGGCCGCCGTCCGCGCGGCGCGGGCGCTGGATATTCCGATGGTCGGGCTCGACCTGATGGTGCCGGCGGCGGATCAGGCGCAATACGTGTTTATCGAGGCCAATGAACGCGCCGGCCTGGCCAACCATGAGCCGCAGCCGACGGCCGAGCGGTTTGTGGATCTGTTGTTTCCGCATAGTCAGCCGGCGGTCTCTTAGTGATGTGGTGCCTGGGTTGGCGCCTTCGCGGGCAAGCCTCGCTCCTACAGGTTTTGCGTCGTTTGGAATATCGCGCACGACGCTATTCCCTGTAGGAGCGAGGCTTGCCCGCGAAGACGGCCTCACAGACACCGCAAATTACCCTCATCGAAACCATCGATGCGCTCAACTCATCAGGAGTTTCCATGACCCATAAAATCCCGGAACCCGACCTCAACTACCTGCAAAAAGTCCTCCTGGAAATGCTCGCCATTCCGAGCCCGACCGGTTTCACCGACACCATCGTGCGTTACGTCGCCGAGCGGCTTGAAGAGCTGGGCATTCCTTTCGAGATGACTCGCCGCGGCACCATCCGCGCCACGCTTAAAGGTAAGAAAAACAGCCCCGACCGCGCCGTTTCC
This sequence comes from Pseudomonas sp. BF-R-01, assembly GCF_019946615.1. Taxonomy (NCBI): domain Bacteria; kingdom Pseudomonadati; phylum Pseudomonadota; class Gammaproteobacteria; order Pseudomonadales; family Pseudomonadaceae; genus Pseudomonas; species Pseudomonas sp. BF-R-01. The sequence continues at coordinate 13,156 of NZ_JAGYFX010000029.1, read as the reverse complement.
GCCCACCTCGACACCATCGGCGCCGCCGTTCGCGCAGTGAAAGACAACGGTCGCCTGACTCTGGCGCCAGTCGGCTGCTGGTCCAGTCGTTTTGCCGAAGGCAGCCGCGTCAGCCTGTTTACCGACAACGGCGTTATCCGTGGCAGCGTGTTGCCGTTGATGGCGTCCGGGCATGCGTTCAACACGGCGGTGGACGAGATGCCGATCAGCTGGGATCACATCGAACTGCGCCTCGACGCGTATTGCGCGACCCGCGCCGATTGCGATTCCCTGGGGATCAGCGTCGGCGATTTCGTCGCGTTCGACCCGTTGCCGGAATTCACCGAAAGCGGCCACATCAGCGCCCGTCACCTCGACGACAAGGCCGGCGTTGCCGCGCTGCTGGCGGCACTTAAAGCGATCGTCGACAGTGGCGAAGAACTGATGATCGACTGCCATCCGCTGTTCACCATCACCGAGGAAACCGGCAGCGGTGCAGCGGCGGCGTTACCGTGGGACGTCAGCGAATTCGTCGGCATCGACATCGCACCGGTCGCGCCCGGCCAGCACTCCAGCGAACATGCGGTCAGCGTGGCGATGCAGGATTCCGGCGGGCCTTATGACTATCACTTGTCGCGGCACTTGCTGCGACTGGCCAGCGACAACGAGTTGCCGGTGCGCCGCGACTTGTTTCGCTACTACTTCAGCGATGCACATTCGGCGGTCACCGCCGGCCATGACATTCGTACCGCCCTGCTCGCCTTCGGATGCGACGCGACTCACGGCTACGAACGCACCCACATCGACAGCCTCGCGGCGCTCAGTCGCCTGCTCGGCGCCTACATCCTCAGCCCGCCGGTGTTTGCCAGCGATGCGCAACCGGCCAAGGGTTCGCTGGACCGCTTCAGTCATCAGATTGAACATGACACGCAGATGGAAAGCGATACGCGGGTGCCTTCGGTGGATAGCCTGGTGGGGCAGCGGTCGGATAGCTGATCCGGAATTTTCATTGCCTGGGCTGACGCCTTCGCGGGCAAGCCTCGCTCCTACAGGTTTCGCGTTGATCACATTACTTCGGATCGACGCAAAGTCTGTAGGAGCGAGGCTTGCCCGCGAAGGCGTCAGCCCAAGCAACACATCAGGTCCAGACTAGCCGCCACCCATCATTCGCCGTAGCATCGCGCCATTGTTTAGCCGAGGTGCCTATGCTGATTCCCCACGACCAACTTGAAGTCGACACCCTGACCCGCCTGATCGAGGATTTCGTGACCCGTGACGGCACCGACAACGGCGATGACACGCCGCTGGAAACCCGCGTATTGCGTGTTCGCCAGGCCCTGACCAAAGGTCAGGCGCTGATTGTCTTCGACCCGGAAAGCGAGCAATGCCAGTTGATGCTCAAGCACGACGTGCCCAAGCATCTGTTCGACTGACGCCTTCATCGCCCTTTGGTTTTTGCCAGTTTGACCTGGATGCGTTTGTAGACTTCGGCACGGTGCACATTGACGCTTTGCGGCGCGTCGACGCCGAAGCGCACCGTGTTGCCGTTGACGGCGACAATACGCACCGAAATGTCGTCACCGATGGAAATCATTTCGCCCACAACGCGGCTGAGTACAAGCATGGCATTCGTCCTTCAGGGTTATCGAACCCTGAAGATGCCCGGCACGCGGCGGGCCTTCAATGCGACGAGGGCAAAACAGTCCCGCCCTACAGCGCAAGGCGAACACCTCTTAAGGAAACGTCTTACAAACCGAGGCTTTGCTTCAGGCAGCGGAAAAACGCGGGCCAAACAGGATGACGCTTGCGCCGATCACACACAGCGCCACGCCGATCCAGTCAGAGCCGAGCGGGCGAATCCGTTCGACCACGGCCAGCCAGCCAATCGACGCAATGATGTAGATGCCACCGTAGGCGGCATAAGCCCGCCCCGCGTAGCTCGCCTCGACACGGGTCAGCAGCAGCGCGAACAAGGTCAGGCTGAGCAGCGCCGGCACCACCCACCAGACGCTTTTGCCTTGGCGCAACCACATCCAGAAGGCAAAGCAGCCGGCGATTTCGAACAGCGCGGCGAGAAAAAACCACAGGTAATTGAGCATGCGAACGTCTCGCGAGGATGACCGATGGCGGCCACCCTAACGGCGACGTTGTGCGCGGGCAAGTTCAGCCTGCAGTCTGTTTGGCCTTGGCGCGCATTTTATCGGCCATGAGGGTCATTTCGTCGTAGAGCAGTTGCGGGTTCTTCTGCTTCAGCGCCCAGGCCATACGGCCCTGTTCGTGGGGCAGGATCATGAATTCGCCGGCGGCGACGTGCTGATAGATGTAGTCGGCAATGTCGGCCGCACTAATCGGCGAACTTTCCAGCAACTTGCCAACCTGCGCTTTCATGGCGGGTGTCGGACCACGGAAAGAGTCCAGCAGGTTGGTCTGGAAGAACGACGGGCACACCACATGCACGCCAACTTCCTGGTGCGCCAGTTCGATCAGCAGGCTTTCGGACAACGCCACCACACCGGCCTTGGCCACGTTGTAGTTACTCATCGCCGGGCCTTGCATCAGGGCGGCCATCGACGCGATGTTGATGATCTTGCCTTTGCTTTTTTCCAGCAGCGGCAAGAACGCCTTGCAACCCTTGACCACGCCCATCAGGTTGATCGCGATCTGCCAGTCCCAGTCTTCCAGGGACAGTTCGCTGAAGAACCCGCCCGAGGCAACTCCGGCGTTGTTGACGATGACATCGATGCCGCCGAGCTTGACTTCACAGGCTTGGGCGAACGCAGTCAACTGACTGTAATCGCGCACGTCGCAACGCTGGATAAAGCCATCGCCGCCGGCTTCGCGAACCAGTTTCAGGGTTTCCTGCAGACCGGGTTCGCTGACATCCGACAAAGCCAGTTGCCAGCCTTCACGTGCCCAGCGCAGCGCGATTTCGCGACCCAGGCCCGAGCCCGCGCCAGTGATCATCATGCGATTTTGCATAGCAAACAGCCTTGTTGTTCCGGGGAAGATGCGTCGAGTGTAGCGAAGGACCTTGCGCGACCCACGCTCCATCAGATTGCTGAATGGCGCGAGCAAACCGTGAGCGCGCCTGTATCAACCAGGCCCCTGAAAACGAAATAAGCCTTTCTTCGAAAAACATTAAAAAAACTTGGAATTTTCTTTCAAGTGCACCAGTCGGAATTTACAAGCAGCTCGGGTTTATTGCAGTCCAGCTGACAATTAACACCAGGCAATTTCAGAACACTTCCGACAAGGAAATAGACATGGGCACAATACTAATCATTATTCTGATCCTCCTGCTGGTAGGTGGTCTGCCGGTCTTCCCTCATTCCAGAAGTTGGGGTTATGGCCCGTCGGGTATCATCGGCGTGGTGTTGGTGGTGCTGTTGATTTTGCTGTTACTCGGCAAGATATAAAGATCTGACAGGCAAAAAAAAGAGGCCCTTGAAGGGCCTCTTTTTTATTGCATCAACAGTCAGTCCGGCTTGCCGTCAACGACACCGGCGGTGTTGTCGATCAGGCTCTTGGTCGCCGTTTGCAGGAATGCTTCGAGCTTGAGTTTCAGCTCGGCAGTGCGAGGTGCATTCGGTACGATCTCGGCGTGTGGTGTCGCGCCCAGTTCGTACTGATACATCTTCGGCTCCATTTCCTTTTCTTTCGGCAAGACCAGAATCTGATCCGCCGTGACAATGGCCGTGGTCTGTTCGCTGCCCGACGGTTTGATCACGCCAAAACCGGTGTCGCCTTCCGGCAGGTCGAGCAGGTCACGCCCCCAGCACTGATGACGCACTTCGCCACCGATGCGACCCATGATGGTCGGTACGATGTCGATTTGAGTGCCTACCGTGTGGTCAAGTTTGCCGAATTTGTCCTGGATGCCCGGTGCGATCATCAGCATCGGCACGTTGAAACGGCCCAGGTCCATTTCGGTGATCTGGCGCTCGTTGCCGAAACCGTGGTCACCGACGATAACAAACAGGGTTTCCTTGAAGTAAGGCTCCTTGCGGGCCTTTTCAAAGAACTGACCGAGCGCCCAGTCCGCGTAACGCATGGCGGTCAAATGCTCGTTCAGGCTGCCACGATCGGTCACGCGCTCGACCGGCAATGGCGTCGGCAAGGCGTATGGCGTGTGGTTGGACAGGGTCTGCAGCAAGGCATAGAACGGCTTGCCGTTTTCCCGTGCCTTGAGCTCGACCAGACCACGGTCGAACATGTCCTGGTCGGACACACCCCAGGTTGGATCGGAGAACACCGGGTTGACGAAGTCGTTACGACCAATGAAGTTGGTCATGCCCTGGCTGCTGAAGAAACCCGACTGGTTATCCCAGGCGAAGTCGCCGTTATAGACGTACACGTCGTCATAGTCGCGGGCGCTGAGCAATTGCGGGAGGCCGGACAGTTTGTGGCTGCCTTCCGGGGTCTGCATCAGGTATTCGAAACCCGGCAGGTTCGGGAAGCAGGCCATGGTGGCGAACATACCCTGGTGGGTGTGGGTGCCGTTGGAGAAGAAGCGGTCAAACAGCAGGCCTTCCTTCGACAGCTTGTCGAGGTACGGCGTGATGTTGCCCGGTGCACCGAGGGCACCGACCGAGTGACCGGCCATGCTTTCCATCAGGATCACGACGACGTTCTTGATCGGCAGAGTCTTGTCGGCCGGCGGCGTGTAATCGCGACGCACTGCCGCGGTCTCGGCATCCACCAGTTTGTCGTTCGGCATCACCAGCATGTCACGCACGATTTGCTGAGCTTGCGGCTGCGGCAGCGTGGCTTTCCAGATGTTGTCGCGATCTTCGGACATCCGGCTCTTGGCCGCCGCGACCAGCGACAATGTGCCGTTGAGGCCCAACTGGTTGGCGAAGTTGGAGTCGGTGGTGTAGACGTCACCCCAACGCAGTGGCGGGCCTTGGCGCAGAGTGCCGCGAGCCGCGACCACGCAGACCAGCAGGCACACCACGAACACGACAATGCGCGCGTACCACGGGGCGATCTGGCGCGTTCCGATGCTGCCGCCGCTGAATGGACCGCGAGGACGGGTCGCGCGGTCGGCGCCCTTGAACGCCAGGGTCAGGATCAACGTGCCCACGGCCCAGGCCAGCAGGTAGCGAACCACCGGGAATCCGTACCAGAGCATGCTCATTACGGTTTTCGGGTCTTCCTTCACGTACTGGAAAACCAGGCCGTTGAGGCGCTGGTGGAACTCGCGATAGAAGTCCATTTCCATCAGGCCGAGGAACAGCGCGATGCTCGAAGCGATGGTCAGCCAGAAACGGAAGAACCCGCGGGCCGCCATGGCCCGGGCGCTGAACAGCGCCAGCAACAGCGGAATGCTGAGGTAGACCACCAGGCGCAGGTCGAAGCGCAGGCCGTTGGCGAACGCTTCGAAGAAGGTCGAGGCCGGGGTGTCGAGGATCATCTCGCGGTTGTAGACCAGCAGCGCGACGCGCAGCAGGCTGAACATGACCATCATGACCAGGGCACACAGCAGCGTGTAGGCCAGATGCGATTTGACGGTCGGTTGCAGCAGGCGACTAGAAGCTCGCTGCTGACTCAGGGCGTCCGGGATTGCCATGTCGTTTTAGGACCCATTGGAAGTTGAAGTTTCAAAATTACAGCTGCGCCCTGCCCTCTGTTGGCCAGTTCTCGGCCCCGGGGTTTGCGCGGTGCGCAAATGTTGCACGATCAACCGCGGCATTGCCATTGATTACTGATCTGCACGGCTGGCGCGGGCGAATTGTCTTGGAGGCTTTGTGAAAATTTTGTGTAGTGCATATTCGGAAACACAATAAAGTCTTTCAGAGTCCATAAGTTGGGTGTGGGCATATCCGTTTCTTCGGTCACGGCGGCTTATGGTTTCGCCCTTACGGCGAGTCACTTTGGAAAAGCCCCAAAGTAACCAAAGGGCTCTTGCCCCTTTCGTTCGGTGCCTCGCTGTGGCTCGGCATGCCCTCGCTCCGGTCCTGCTCCGTGGGCCCGCCGCCATCGGCCATCCATGGCCGGGGGCGGCTAACCCGGCATCCATGCCGGGTTGCCCACTACGCAGAACCTCCACTCGGCCTCTCGAGGGGGCGACTACCGCCACAGCCGCCGAGGCGGCCTGAAAGCCGACCTGGCTCCTCAGTCGTGTGCACTCTCCCGCACTGTGGTGGCTGCACTAGTCTTGGATGTTTGCACATTCCCTCTGTAGGAGCCGGCTTGCTGGCGATAGCGGTGGATCAGTCATCTGTTTATTGACTGGACAGACGCCATCGCCAGCAAGCTGGCTCCTACAGGGGAAATGCATAGGTGTCAGGATGAATACGATCAACTGTAGGAGCCGGCTCGCCGGCGATAGCGGTGGGTCAGTCAACCTGTTTATTGACTGGACGGACGCCATCGCCAGCAAGCTGGCTCCTACAGGGGAAATGCATAGTTGTCTGGATGAATACGAGCAACTGTAGGAGCCGGCTCGCCGGCGATAGCAGTGGATCAGTCACCTGTTTATTGATTGAACGGACGCCATCGCCAGCAAGCTGGCTCCTACAGGGGAAATGCATAGGTGTCTGGATGAATACGATCAACTGTAGGAGCCGGCTTGCCGGCGATAGCGGTGGGTCAGTCAACCTGTTTATTGACTGGACGGACGCCATCGCCAGCAAGCCGGCTCCTACAGGGGAAATGCATAGGTGTCTGGATGAATACGAGCAACTGTAGGAGCCGGCTTGGCGGCGATAGCGGTGGGTCAGTCACCTGTTTATTGATTGGACGGACGCCATCGCCAGCAAGCTGGCTCCTACAGGGGAAATGCATAGGTGTCTGGATGAATACGATCAACTGTAGGAGCCGGCTCGCCGGCGATAGCAGTGGATCAGTCACCTGTTTATTGATTGAACGGACGCCATCGCCAGCAAGCTGGCTCCTACAGGGGAAATGCATAGGTGTCTGGATGAATACGATCAACTGTAGGAGCCGGCTTGGCGGCGATAGCGGTGGGTCAGTCACCTGTTTATTGACTGGACGGACGCCATCGCCAGCAAGCCGGCTCCTACAGGGGAAATGCATAGGTGTCTGGATGAATACGATCAACTGTGGGAGCCGGCTTGCCGGCGATAGCGGTGGGTCAGTCACCTGTTTATTGACTGGACGGACGCCATCGCCAGCAAGCTGGCTCCTACAGGGGAAATGCATAGGTGTCTGGATGAATACGAGCAACTGTAGGAGCCGGCTTGGCGGCGATAGCGGTGGGTCAGTCAACCTGTTTATTGAATGGACGGACGCCATCGCCAGCAAGCCGGCTCCAACAGGGAATCGCGTACGCTTTTGATTTCCACCACTCATCAGGTCGAGCGTTAGCTCGCCTTCCGCTTTTGATCTGAGCGCCCCTCGAGAGGCCGAGCGCAGGTTCTGCGCAGTGGGCAACCCGGCATGGATGCCGGGTTAGCCGCCCCCGGCCATGGATGGCCGATGGCGGCGGGCCCACGGAGCAGGACCGGAGCGAGGGCATGCCGAGCCACAGCGAGGCACCGAACGAAAGGGGCAAGAGCGCTTTGGTTACTTTCGCGCTTTTCGAAAGTGACTCGCTGTAAAAGCGAAACCATAAGCCGCCATGACCACAGCAACGGATATGCACACCAATCAAACAAACCCGCAAAAAAAAGCCCCGATCAAATCAGGGCTTTTTATAGAAAGAAACGAAGCGATTACTTCTCGGCACGCTCTTTCAGGGCCTTCAAGGTATTGAACGGCGCATCAACCACAAACTTGTTGGCAATCATCGAAGGCACGCTACCACCCGGCTCAGTGTGAACCTGATAGGTCACTTCAATCTGGTCACCCTTGGGCACGAACTTCCAGAACCCATCAACCTTGGCAACCCGCACAAAACCCTTTTCCTCAGGAATATACTTCGGCACACCCTCAAGCTTACGGGTCAGACTGCCATCGGCGCCTACAGTAGTCGTGATATGCAGCACCGAATCACGCGCAGTCACCGGCCATGGGGTATTGAACTGGGTGTAGGTCCAGCTCTGATCGCCTTCATGCTTGAGCAGCTTCTGCTGCTTGCATTCGTGAATCCACGAGCAGGCGCCCGCCACGTCTTCCTGGAGTGCGCGCAATTTGGCCATGGTGGTTTTCATCAGGGTAACGCCCTGATAAGCCTTGTAGTCAGAGCCGGCCACTTCACTCAAGGACACCTTGATGCCGTCTTCATTCTTGGCCACCTTCCAGTCTTCGGCCTGTGCGGTGGCAGTCGCCAGCAAAACCGTCAAACCACACAGCACAGCCATACGATGCAGCGAACCCATAATCTTATTCCTTATTGTTGAAGTTCCGTTCGTTGACACATCACGCCGCCGTCATCTGCTCCCACCAGCCCAGCAATCTGATCGCTTCGTCACTGCTGCTTCCGCAAACTTCGACGTCGGCTTCAAACGCCGAACACACGGCCGGACGTTCCGGTTGGCCGAAAATACTGCACAGGTTTTCGGCAGAGAGTTGAACGCAACGTTCTCCGGCGGCTTTGCCATTGGGCATACCGGGAATCGGAGAACTGATGGAAGGGGCAATGCAACAGGCGCCACAGCCTTCACGGCATTTCATGACGACGAGCTCCTCGCGACGGGTGATGTGTTAAAGGACGGGGCACAGAGTAACCGCTAAAACAGTTGTTTTAAATTACCTGTCGCCGGGTTTTTACGCTCAAACCAGCGTGACTGACCAGTCTCCGACAAAGCGTCTGGCCTGCGGGTCACGCCGAGGAAGGATTTACTGCTTGAACTCCAATTCCAGCGCCGCGCCCTCGACTTCCCGACGCTCTTCGTTACGCAGTTGCAACTTCATTTCGTTGCTGATCAGTCGTCCGTTGAGCTGGAACGGAGAGCTGCCAGCCTTCTCACCGAACATTTGCGGCAACACGGCGTCGTGCCGGGGCAATGGAACTGTACCGACCGGCTTAAACTCTTCGGCCATTTCCTCAGGCAAGCTCAAATCCAGGTCAGCCGAAGGCAGTTTGGTTTTCACCACTTCACTGGCCGGTTTCGATTTGGAGGCAATGGGTGAACGTTTTTTCTGCGTAGCCGCTTTCTTTTTGACCGGCGTGGCTTTTTTTGCCGGTGCCGGTTTTTTCGATGTCGCGCTGGCGGCCGGTTTTTCCTGAACGGGAGCCGCCAGGACGCCTTCCGAATTGAAGGTTATCAACAGGCAGATCGACAACCAGGCGGCAGGAAAAATCGGTTTCATGGATCCAACGGGGAACGGCGCTATCGGCAGAGGGCCATATGCTCGCTCGTTGGACGCGACATGACAAGCTCGGGCAGGAATTACCCGCCCGCCCGTCATATTCCGCCGGCCATCTCCTGGCAAAGCTGGGTAGCCAGCATGCCCAGGGTCATCAACGCACGCTCGGCTTCGCGATTCCAGGGAATGCCGCAGTTGAGCCGAATGCAGTGATTGAACTGCTCGGTGTTACTGAAAATCAGCCCCGGTGCGATGCTGATGCCTTGCTGCAACGCGCGCACATGAAGTTCTTGTGTATTGACCCGCCCCGGCAGACTCACCCACAGAATGAAGCCGCCGGTCGGCCGGGTCATCTGCGTGCCTTCCGGGAAATACTGCTGCACCGCGAGCTGGAAAGCGCTGAGATTTTTGCGGTACTCCTGACGGATGTAGCGCAAATGCCGGTCGTAACCGCCATTTTCCAGATACGCCGCGATCCCCATCTGCGTAACGCTGCAAGCCGAATGCGTGCTGAAGGTCTGCAAGCGCTGGATTTCCTGCTGGTACTTGCCGGCAATCATCCAGCCAATCCGCACACCCGGAGACAGGGTCTTGGAGAAGCTTGAGCAGTAGATCACCCGATCCAGCCGGTCGTAGGCCTTGAGTGCCTTGGTGCGGCCCTGCTCGAACATCAGTTCGCCGTAGATATCGTCTTCGACCACCTGAATATCGAAATCCGAGGCCAGGCGCAGCAGTTGTTTCTGCCGCTCTTCGGGCATGGTGCCGCCCAGCGGATTGCTCAGGCGCGTGGTCAGCACCAGCGCTTTGATCGACCACTGATTCGCTGCCAGTTGCAAGGCTTCCAGGCTCATGCCGGTGGCCGGATCGCTGGGGATCTCGATGACTTTCAGGCCCAGCAGATCGGCCAGTTGCAGCAACCCGTAGTAGGTTGGCGACTCGGCGGCGATCAAGTCGCCCGGCCGGGTCAGCACGCGCAGGGACATCTGCAAGGCATCGACGCAGCCGTGGGTGATTACCACTTCCGACGGATCGACCACCACGCCGGCATCGCGCATGCGAATCGCCACTTGCCGTCGCAACGGTTCAAAACCGGGGCTGAACATGTAACTGAATGCCCGTGGGCTATGGAATCGGGTGACTTTGGCCAACTGCTGATGCAGCGCCCGCACTGGCAGGTAATCGACGCTCGGCACCGCCGCGCCCAAGGGAAACACGCCCTCGCGACGGGATTCGACCAACACTTGTTGAATGATGCTGCTGCGGGTGACCAGGCCGGGACGTTCGACCCGGGCGATGTCCGGTGTCGGCGCAGTCAGGGCCGGCGTCTGGTGCACGTAGTAACCCGACTGCGGCCGGGCACGGATCAGCCCTTGATCTTCGAGATTGGCATACGCCTGCAACACCGTCGCGTGGCTGACATTGAGCTGCGAACTCATCTTGCGCACCGAAGGCACGCGCTCCCCCGGCTGATAGACCCCACGACGGATGTCTTCGGCCAGTTGTTGAGCAATACGTTGGTAGAGCAAGAGATTGGTCATGACGCAGCACTCGATTTCACGGGCATTTTATTCTTGTGTGAAACAATACCGGAACAGTTTAGAAGTGTACGGGGACAGTTGCCACAATAGTCGACGGTACAGTGCAGTGTCAGCAAAATCTGTACTGCTTTGCGAGGCAATTCGCAGACACAAAAAAACCCGGCGCTGTCTGGCAGCCCGGGTTTGTAGGAGCCGGCTTGCTGCGGGCGGCGTTCCGACGATGGCATCACTTCGGTTCGTCTGAAACACCGCGGTGATGCCATCGCCAGCAAGCCGGCTCCTACAGAGTATGTGGTTTCAATCGGAATCTGCTATTACCGGGCAGCGCCGAGCAGGCCTTTTTCGTCGGAGAACACAATTTCCACCCGACGGTTCTGCGCCCGGCCCCGTTCCGAGGCGTTCGCGTCTACCGGGTATTCGTCGCCATAACCTTCGACCTTAATGCGTTTTTCGTCGATGCCCAGGTCCGTCAACACGTCCGCCACCGATTGCGCACGGTCACGGGACAGTTTGAGGTTTTCCTGCTTGCCGCCGGTGCTGTCGGCGTAGCCTTCGATGCGCACGACGCGCTTGGGATTGAGCTGCAGGAATTGCACGATCTTCAACACCACGCGGTTCGCCGAGTTTTTCAGCTCCGCTTCGCCGGTGTCGAACAACACGTCGCCGAGGGTCATCACCAGGCCACGGTCAGTCTGGGTCGTGGCCAGCGCAACAATCTGCTCTTCAAGCCACTTGCCCTGCTGCTGCACGCTCAGCAATTTGGATTCGCGCAGGGCCAGTTGCAGGCGCTGACGCTCCAGTTCGAGCTTCGCCGCGCGCTCTTCGTTGAGTACCTGATTGGTGTGCTCCCGAGCGATTTCGCTGTAGCGCCGGCTCAGGTAGGCGTAATGCAGCACGTCGGACCCGCTGCCCCAGTAGCTGGACAGTCGATCGGCACGGGCCAGGGATTCACCGGCACGGATCACGTCTTTCGGCGCGATTCGCAGCACGTTGGAATCTTCTTTCACCTTCTGAAAGTCGGCACCCGCTTCTTGCAACGCGGCTTCACTGTGCTGACCGGCGCAGCCATAGAGACTCGCACAGCCCACGAGGATCAAGCCGCCGATAGCTTTGGACGTGAGGTTCATTGTGCGTCCCCCACTTGCTTGCGCAATCGAGTGATGCGGGTGTTGAGAAGATCCAGCTTCTCTTCACTTTTGAGCGTCAGGACCTTGGCTTCGGCCAGCCGCGCGTCAAGTTCGGCCTGTTCGGCGCGCATGCGTGCATGTTTGTAAGACTGATCGGCCATATCACCTTGGGCACGGGCGAATTTATCTTCGGCCAGTTTCATTTCAGGCACGTCGTCCGCGGTGGCCCCCACGGCTTTGGCTTGCACGAGCACCTGTTCGGTCAGGCGTATCTGTTCATTCGGCGCCGGATCGGCTGCACAACCCGCCAGAGCCAGAACGGCCAGGGCAGCGAAAAGAGGTCGAATACTCACTAAAAATCCCTACTGTTTTGGGGTACTGGCGGGTGGTTGCTGTGGCTGCTGTTGCTGCGCTTTCCAGCGCTCGATATTGCGTTGCAGCACGGCTTCCGTCAGTCCGGACGCGGGCAATTCTGTCATCTTTTTGGCCAGCTGTCCGCGCAACCACGGATCGTTGCAGGCAGAGTTATGGGAAACCGCGAGGAACAGGCCGGGTTTGTCGACCGGCTGCGGGCGCGCGACGAGGTCATTGGCCATGCTCAGGGCCTGTGCGGCTGCCATGCCCGAATAGCGTCCGGCGAGGACAAATTCCACTTCCCCCAACAGCAATTTCTGAAGGGCCTGGGTCAGGTTGGGGGTGCGTACGAGGGTCAATTGCTGCTCGGCAAACGTACCGAATTCCGGGGTCATTCGAGACTTTTCCGACAACGCGCCGGGATGACCGTGAAGGTCCTGCGCCTGGTTGTAGACCAGTGGCGAGTCTTTTCGGGTCCAGACCAGGTAATCGTTTTCCAGCAACGGCGGATGGATGTAATCCAGGGTTTCCAGCTCACTGACCGTCAACGGCGCGTCGGCCAGCATGTCCATGCGCCCACTGCGCACTTCCTCCAGCGCCTGGGCGCGTTTGCCGGCATAGAGCATCTCGACCTTGATGCCCAGCTGCCCTGCTACTTGTTGCAGCAGGTCGGCGCTGGCACCGATCAGGTGCTTGGGGTTTTGCGGGTCTTGCCACAGATACGGCGGCGCATCCGGGCTGCCGGTGACCACCAGTCGCTCACACTTGCCCGCTGCGATGGACAGCGTCGGCAACAGCGTCAGACCCAGCAGCAATGACCAACCGAACACTCGATGCAGATCCATACTCAAACCCCGTTATATCCCCTGTAGGAGCGAGCCTGCTCGCGATGGACGTTAACGATGACGCGCCCGCTCCGGGTAACCGCGGTGCCTCCAAGTCCAT
>NZ_JAGYFX010000028.1:0-67748 GCF_019946615.1 Pseudomonas sp. BF-R-01 | reverse complement strand
CTCAAGAGCGCCTTCGCCGGCAAGCCTGGCTCCTACAAAAAGCGGTCAGCATTAAAGTCGTTCAGACCGTTTTCACCGCCCGACCAACCCCTCTGACAATCATCTCCACCTCGCGCTCATCAATCGTCAGTGGTGGCAGCAGGCGGATGGTCTTGCCCCGTGTCACGTTGATCAGCAAGGCGTGATCCCGCGCGGCGATCAGGGTCAGGTCGCGAATCGGTTGCTTGAGCTCGATACCGATCATCAAACCCTGGCCGCGAATCGCCAGCACGTTCGGGTCATCGGCCAACTCGGTGCGCAATCTGGCGAGCAAGCGGTCGCCCTGTATTTTGGCGTTTTCCAGCAGGCCCTGTTCTTCGATGATGTCCAGCACGGTGCAACCCACGCGGCAGGCCAGTGGATTACCGCCGAACGTGCTGCCGTGGCTACCAGGGGTGAAGAGGTCGGCGGCTTTGCCCCGGGCCAGGCAGGCGCCGATGGGGACGCCGTTACCGAGGCCTTTGGCCAACGTCATGACGTCCGGAACGATGCCTTCGTGCTGGAACGCAAACCACTGGCCAGTGCGGCCGATGCCGGTCTGGATTTCATCGAGCATCATCAGCCAGCCACGCCGATTGCACAGGTCGCGCACGGCCTTGAGGTAACCGGGCGGGGCCAGTTGCACGCCGCTTTCACCCTGGATCGGCTCCATCAGGATTGCCACGATTCTTGCGCCGTGGGCCTGCTGGACCTTGTCCAGCGCCTTGAGATCGCCGAACGGCACTTTGACGAAATCACCCGGCAGTTCATTGAAACCCAGGCGCACGGCCGGGCCATCGCTGGCGGACAGCGTGCCGAGCGTCCGGCCATGGAACGCGTTTTCCATGACGACCACCAAGGGCTGTTCGATGCCTTTGTGCCAGCCATGCAGCCGCGCCAGTTTCAGCGCAGTCTCGTTGGCTTCGGCACCGGAGTTATTGAAGAACGCCCGCTCCATGTCCGCCAGCCGCGTCAGTTTCTGCGCCAGCCGCTGTTGCCAGTCGATGCTGTAGAGGTTGGAGGTGTGCAGCAGCAGGCCGGCCTGTTCGCTGATCGCCGAGACGATTCTGGGATGCGAATGCCCAACATTGGTCACCGCCACGCCCGCCACCGCGTCCAGGTATTCACGACCGGCCTGATCCCACAGGCGCGTGCCCAGGCCTTTACTGAAACTCAGTGCCAGCGGTTGGTAAGTACTCATCAGGCAGGCGGCGGTCATGACATCAAACTCCATCAATGGTCGGTGTTTTTGCAGTATGGTTAGCCACCTGAGCTGGATAAACGCTGCAATACTTCATTCATTTTAAAGTCGGGCTTGATAATGGATTTGTTCCAGGCAATGACCGTGTACGTAAGGGTGGTGGAATCCGGCAGCATGACCGCCGCCGCTTTTCAGTGCGAAATGTCCACCACCATGGTGGGCAATCACCTGCGGGCACTGGAGCAGCGTCTGGGTGTGCGCTTGCTCAACCGTACGACCCGGCGCCAACGGTTGACGGAATTTGGCACCGCGTACTATCAACGCTGCCTGGAAGTGCTGGGACTGGTGGCCGAATCCGAGCGCCTGGCCGAGCAGGCCCTCGACGAGCCGAGCGGCACCCTGCGCATTACCGCCCCGCTGACGTTCGGCACGGAAAAACTGGCACCGGCGCTCAGCGAATTCGCCCTGCTGTGCCCACGCGTCAAACTGGATGTGGTCCTCACCAACCGCCGCCCGGACCTGCTTGAAAACGGCATCGACGTAGCGTTTCGCCTGGGCAACATGGAACAGACCAACCTGATCGCCCGTCCACTGGTGGACTACACCCTGACCATGTGCGCATCGCCGATCTACCTGGCGCGTCGCGGCAACCCGGAAAAACCTGATGACCTGCGACACCACGACTGCCTGTCCTTCGCCTACCCGGCCGGTGATGACTGGCAATCGGTGGAAAAGGAATGGCGTCTGAGCGGGGCCGAAGGCGAGGTAGCGGTGGCGGTCAGTGGACCGATGCTGATCAACAGCTCCGCCGGTTTGCATCAGGCGGCACGCACCGGCATGGGCATCGTGCTGTTACCCGACGCCTTGGTAGAACAAGACCTCAAGGACGGAACACTGGTGGCCTTGATGCCGAATTACCCGCCGCCGAGCCGGCCAATGAGCCTGATGTACGCTCAGGATCGCTACCGCTTGCCGAAATTACGCCGTTTCGTCGACTTCGCCATGGGGATGTGGGGCAAGCACTAGGCGGTTGAATGCACCATCGACTAATCTCCTCGACTGGCGGGTCGCTTTGGTCAGGGAGAGCAGTGATGGATGGGGCCTCGGATATTGAAGCGTTGAAGTTCAATCTGTCGGATTTGAACGAAGACATGCTGCACACCATCCTGGAACTGGTCAGTGATGGCATCTGGGACTGGAACGCAAATACCGGGTTCGTTTACCGCAACCCCGGCTGGTACAAAATGCTCGGCTATGCGCCTCATTCCCTCGACAACACGGTATTCACCTGGGAATCGGTGATGCATCCCGAGGATTACCCACGGGTCATGGCCCTGTTTGACGCCTACCTGAGCCAACAGGCTCCCGGCTATCAGGCCGAGTATCGCTGCCGCATGCAGGATGGTAGCTATACCTGGGTCGAAGACCGCGGCTACGTACTCGCCCGCAACGCCGACGGTTCGGTGGCGCGCATGGTCGGTGCGCACCGCAGCATCGAAGACAAGAAGCGCTTGTTCGAAGAGCTTGAACGAAAGAACAAATCCCTCGAAGCCATCGTCGAAGAACGCACCCGCGAGTTATCCCGGGTCAACCAGCAACTGCAGATTCAGCTCGAAGAAAATCGCAAACTGGCGGAAACCGACGCACTGACCACAATCGCCAATCGCCATCGCCTGAGCAAGGACCTTCCTCAGGCATGTGATCGCGCCCAGCGCTTCCGACAGCCGCTGTCGCTGATTGCCATGGACATCGACGACTTCAAGAACATCAACGATCACTACGGTCATGCCTTGGGGGATGCCGCGTTGGTGCAGGTAGTCCAGAGCGTGAAACATTGCGTACGCGACGGCGATTTGCTGGCGCGCTGGGGCGGTGACGAGTTCATCATCATTCTTCCCGATACCCCGTTGGCCGACGCCAGAAGCCTCGCGGAGACAATCCGCCATAACGTCGCCAGTTTGCTGCCAGTGGGAGACTTTCAAGTCACCATGAGTTTTGGCGTCGTACAACGCTTTGAAGAAGAACAACAGACCGGGCTGTTGGCCAGGGCTGATCAAGCGTTGTATCGGTCGAAAGTGGCGGGCAAGAATGTGATTTCGGGGTAAGCGTTTTTCACGCCCCTCACATCCCCGCCTTCACCAACACCGGTTTCTCTTGATACCGCTCCGGAAACAACTTCTTCAACTGGGCCACTTTCGGTAGATCATTGATAACGATGTACGGATAGGTGGGGTGTTCAGTCAGAAAGTCCTGATGTTCCTCTTCTGCCGGGTAGAAACCGTTATAGGTTTCCAGTTTGGTGACGATCGGTTTGTTGAACGATTTCGCAGCGTCGAGCTGGGCAATGTAGGCCTGGGCAACACGTTGCTGCTCGCTGTTTTCCGGAAAAATCGCCGAGCGATACTGCGTGCCGTGGTCAGGTCCCTGACGATTGAGTTCGGTCGGGTTGTGAGCCACCGAGAAGTAGATCTGCAACAAGGTGCCGTAGCTGACCTGAGTGGGGTCGAAGGTCACCTCGACCGATTCCGCGTGACCGGTATTGCCGTCGCTGACCCGCTCGTATTGAGCGGTGTCGGCCGCCCCGCCCGCGTAACCGGAGACGGCTTTCTTCACGCCTTTGACATGCTGAAACACACCTTGGACGCCCCAGAAGCAACCGCCGGCGAACACGGCGGTTTCGCTGTGGGCCTGGGTGATTTCGTCGAGTGTGGGTGCGGGGATGATGACCGCGTCTTCGGCGGATCCGAAAGAGAACGCAGAGCATTGGCCGATGACGCCAGCGGCGGCCAGTCCCAACAGGGTGCGACGCAAGGTGAACAGGGTTTTCATGAGGCGGACTCCTGAATCAGTGAGGTGGCGATCAACCGAACGTAAAGGCATATGCCGAGACACCCGGATCGAGAAATTCGATGCTGAACGTCCGATCCGTTACTGCGCCGGACTGGCGCACCAGTTGATACAAACGTTGTTCGGTGACGCTACCGCTGCCATCGGGCGCCACGTCTGTACCGTGGGCATCGCCGGGGGCTTTTCCGTCAATCAGCACTTTGAAACGCA
Organism: Pseudomonas sp. BF-R-01; assembly: GCF_019946615.1. NCBI lineage: Bacteria > Pseudomonadati > Pseudomonadota > Gammaproteobacteria > Pseudomonadales > Pseudomonadaceae > Pseudomonas > Pseudomonas sp. BF-R-01. The sequence continues at coordinate 63,472 of NZ_JAGYFX010000028.1, read as the reverse complement.
CCGGCCTGCCGTCTGCGCCGGGTCCCAGTACCAGATGCAAATCACGTGCGTGGAAGCGGTAGACAATGCGACTGGCGGGCGCGCTTGAAGTGGCCCGCTCCGGACCGACAATCCACTGACCACCCAGGCTCCAGTCATTCAGGGCCAGTTGCGACGGAGGGTTGTAGGTCATCAACTTGTCGGGAACCAGACTGGTTTCGGGGACGAAATGCTCCGAGCGCTGGTAGCCGAGATAGGTTTCCGGCGACTGCACTTCGTTCATGTCCGGCGCGAGTTGAACACCCTCGGCATTGGCATTAATCAACCCGTCATCCACCTTGGCGGCACCCGCTTCACGCAGCAATTGCTGGATCACCCGCTCCGACTCGGCGTACTCGCCTTCGCCAAAGTGGTGATACCGAATGCGCCCCTGGGCGTCGGCAAAATAGTGGGCCGGCCAATACTCATTGTTGAAAGCTCGCCAGATCTTGAATTCATTGTCGATGGCCACCGGGTAGTTGATACCCAGGTCCTTCATGGCTTTGGTGACGTTGCCTACGTTGCGCTCGAAGGCGAATTCGGGCGCATGGATGCCAATCACCACCAACCCCTGATCGCGGTATTTTTCAGCCCAGGCTTTTACATAGGGCAAGCTGCGCAGGCAGTTGATGCAGGAGTAAGTCCAGAAATCCACCAGCACTACCTTGCCCTTCAACGCCTGGGCATCGAGTGGTGGCGAGTTGAGCCATTGCACGGCGCCATCCAGCGATGGCAGCTTGCCTTCGATGGGCAGTGTGCCCGGCGCTTTGTCAGCCACATTCATCGCACCGTCAGCGGTCGGGTTCCTCGTCATCATCGCCTCGCTGCCGTTCGGTGTCTTACCGGCCAAACGACCCACCAGCGCCTGCTCGATACCACCGGTAGATGCCGTAGAAAACCGCGCCAGAATCCCGGTATCTAGTCCCAACGAAATCGCCGCCACACCCGCCAGCATGGCCGCGCCCAAACCTCGACGGACCCACTCGCCAGCACCGATGGAACGCTTCATGGCGGCAAAAACCTTACCGCCCAGCAGCAACGCAACCGCAAGGGAAGTGGCGGCACCGGCGGCGTAGGCCAGCAGCAACAGGGTGGTGGCGATGCTTGCCCCTTGCAGCGCGGCGCCGGTTAACAACAGGCCCAGAATTGGCCCGGCACACGGCGCCCAGAGCAGCCCCGTGGCAACACCGATCAAAAACGAAGCACCGGGACGCGGCCGGGCATCGGCGCCCGCCGCCTCCGACAACCGACTGCCAGCCGCCACCAACGGGCGCGTCAGACGTTCGGCCAACTGCGGCAGCAACAGCGTCAGCCCGAACAGGGCGACAAACACCAGCGCGAGCCAGCGTCCATACTGATTGAGTTGCACCACCCAACCGCCGCCCACTGCCGCCAATGAAGCGACCAGCGCGAAGGTCAGCGCCATGCCCGCCAGCAGCGGCAGGCTGCTCTTCATGAACGGCTGCCCGGTGCGAGCGAAGACAAACGGCAACACCGGCAGAATGCACGGGCTGACGATCGTCAGCACACCACCGAGATAAGCGAGGATCAGAAGCCACATAGCGTCGACCTGCAGGAAATGAGAGAAAAAGGAATCAAGCCGCCTGTGGCTTGAAGGTCATCGCCAGACCGTTCATGCAGTAGCGCAGACCGGTAGGTTTGGGCCCATCGTCGAAGACATGGCCCAGATGACCGCCGCAACGCCGGCAGTGAACCTCTTCGCGCAACACACCAAAGGACCGGTCCTGACGGGTCGCCACCGCCTTGTCCAGCGGTGCCCAGAAACTCGGCCAGCCGGTGTGGCTGTCGAACTTGGTGGCAGAGGAAAACAGCGGCAGATCGCAACCGGCACAGGCAAAGGTTCCATCACGATGCTCATTGTTCAGCGCACTGCTGTAAGCCCGTTCAGTGCCCTCTTCCCGCAGGATTTCGTACTGCTCGTCACTGAGCAGGGCACGCCATTCGCTGTCAGTGTGCGTCACCTCGAAAACCTCCGCCGCGCTGGCCTCGCTGACCAGCGCAGAGCTGGCCGCAAATTTTGGCAATACACCGATCGCCAGGGCTGCAACCCCCAGCCCGCCGCTCGCTACAAGAAATTGTCGCCGTGAAAACATGGCCGTCTCCAAAATCCAAAGTGCCTTTCATGGAACACAGCCTAGGCTTGGGTTGATCGCCAAATCCTCACGGGAAGTTAAACAATTCGTGATAACTCTGGCCCCGGAAAACCCGCACAATGCGCTCATTGCGCCGAAGGATTGAGCTTGATGGAACCGACCAAACGCGTCCTCGTGGTCGAGGACGACCTGCATATCGCCGACCTTATCTGCCTGCATCTTCGTGATGAGCAGTTCGAGGTGGTGCACTGCGCCGATGGCGATGTAGGCATGCGAATGCTGCAGCAAGGGAGCTGGGATGCACTGATCCTCGACCTGATGCTGCCGGGCGTCGATGGCCTGGAAATCTGCCGGCGCGCCCGCGCCATGGCCCGCTACACACCGATCATCATCACCAGCGCGCGCTCAAGTGAAGTGCACCGGATTCTGGGGCTGGAACTCGGTGCCGACGATTACCTGGCCAAACCCTTTTCCATGCTTGAGCTGGTCGCCCGGGTCAAAGCGCTGTTGCGGCGGGTCGACGCCATGGCCCGCAACCTGAAAATGGACGCCGGCAGCCTGATCACGGACGGGCTCGCCATCGACCCGATCACCCGCGATGTGTCCCTTGACGGTCGCCGCCTCGACCTCACACCACGGGAGTTCGACCTGTTGTATTTCTTCGCCCGCCAGCCCGGCAAGGTGTTCTCGCGCATGGACCTGCTCAATGCCGTGTGGGGTTACAGCCATGAAGGCTACGAGCACACGGTCAATACCCACATCAACCGCCTGCGCGCGAAAATCGAGGCCGACCCGGCACAACCGGTGCGCATCCTCACGGTGTGGGGCCGTGGCTACAAATTCGCGGCCAGGGAGGAACAGCCATGAGGCTGACCCTCACCCAGCGGCTGTCGCTGGTGTTCGCCGTGCTGTTGCTGGTGTGCTGCGGCACCTCGGCATGGATGCAGGTGCGTTCCAACCAGATGCATGAACAGGAAGTGGTGCAAGGGCTGTCGCGGGATCTGGCCCAACACATTGCCCGTGACACCGTGCTGATGGACACCCAGGGCCTGATGCCCAATGCCGTGCGTGACCTGTTCAGCAAACTGATGCTGGTCAATCCCAGTGTCGAGGTTTATCTGCTCGACACCGAGGGCAAGATTGTCGGCAGCGCCGCGCCCGAGGGCCGGATTCATCGCGAGCGGATCGACCTCGCGCCGATCCAGCGCCTGCTCAAAGGCGATGCCCTGCCGATTCTCGGCGACGACCCGCGCAGCGCCGATGCGCGCAAGGTGTTCAGCGCCGCGCCGCTGAAAGTTGACGGCAAGCCGGCTGGTTATCTCTATGTGGTGCTGCTCGGTGAGGACCACGATCGCCTGGCTGAACGCGGCGCCACCAGTGCGGCACTCAATACCGCCCTGTTATCGATCGGGTTGGTTGCACTGCTGTGCCTGATTGCCGGTCTCACCGCGTTTGCACTGATTACCCGACCTTTGCGCCGACTGACCGAAACCGTCAGCCAGTTCGACATCGATGGCGTCCCGGCCACGCCTCCTGAATCAGCGCCGGTGGAAAAAACCGCCAGCCACGATGAAATTGCCATTCTCGACGCGACCTTCCGACAGATGCAGGCACGCCTCAGTGAACAATGGCGCTCGTTGACCCGCCAGGATCAGGAACGCCGCGAGCTGGTGGCGAACATTTCCCACGACTTGCGCACGCCGTTGGCCTCCCTGCACGGTTATCTGGAAACCCTGTCGCTCAAGGACGCCACGTTGTCCCCCGCCGACCGCCGCCGCTACCTCGGCATCGCTCTGGACCAAAGCCGCAAAGTCGGCGGTCTGGCGCAATCGCTGCTGGAGTTGGTAAGGCTGGAACACGGTTTTGTGCAACCGGTGCTGGAGCGCTTCTCCCTGACCGACCTGGTGCAGGACATCTTCCAGAAATTCGAACTGACCGCCGAGGCGCGTCAGGTCGAACTGAAAGCCAACTTTGCCCCCAACGTTGCAGCCGCCTGCGCCGATCTGGGGCTGATTGAACGGGTGCTCACCAATCTGTTCGACAACGCTCTGCGCCACACCGCCCAAGGTGGGGAAGTCGAACTGAGCCTGCGCCCTCAAGGGTCTTTCGTCGAAGTCACCGTCAGCGACACTGGGCCCGGCATCGCGCCAGAACTGCGCGAAGGGTTGTTCCTGCGCCCGTTCAACATTGGCGGGGCACGGCGCGATGGCGGACTCGGGCTGCGAATCGTGCATCGGATCCTGCAACTGCACGGTCGCGATATCCAGCTGATCGATGTGCCCGGGCGCGGTGCAACGTTCCGTTTCACACTGCCGGTTGATCAGCAAACCGCAGAGCAATGGGCGGTGCGGTCGATGAATCTGAATACACCGGGGAAATAGTCGCCGCAACCGCTATGATCCCGACTTCACTTTTCGGCAAGGACGCTGCTCGATGCTCAACACCCTGGAAAACACCCCACTGTGGGTTTATGCAGTATTTCTGCTGCTCTGTTACTACGGCATCAAAGCCCTGTCCCCGAGCCGTGAAAGCAAGTTTTCACTGCTGATCACACCGCCGATTCTGTTGGGCTGGTCGCTGTATTCGTTGAATCTGACACCCGACTTCTCACTCTCAATCAGTTGCTGGCTGGCTGCGGTGATCGTGGGTAGCTTCGTCGCGCTGGTGATTTTTTCGCGCAAGGGTGTCGAGCTGGATAAAACGCAAACCGGGTTGATCGTGCCGGGCACGACAAAAACCCTGGTGCTCTACCTGCTGTTTTTCGCTGTTAACTATTACTTTGGCTATCAGGCCGAGGTTGATCCGCAGCATTCGGCCACGCTGCCGATGGTGTTGCTAAAGGCCTGTGCATCAGGCTTTTCGAGCGGTTTGTTCTGCGGACGCTCATTCCGGTTTTATCAAACGTTCCGCTCCCTGAAGCCCGCCATCCTGTAGGAGCCGCCATCGCCAGCAAGCCGGCTCCTACAAGGTGGTGTTATCCAGTTCTTTTGCCCGCTCGCCTGTTCACCCGTGACAACGCCGCGCAGGTCCAATAGATTAGGCGGCCTGAAAAAGCCCTGTGCTTTTTCGCCTCAATTCAAGTTAAAGAAGTAGTGAAATTTCAATGTCCGATTCCAATACCGCTGAATCCGTAGTCACCTTGTCGTCCAAAGCGGAATACGAAAACTCCATCAATCTTTCACAGCACGTGCCCCAGGCCAAGACCATCGCCGAGATGGTGCTGGACGCTTTCCAGTCCACCCGGGAAAGCGACCAGATCCGCGAGCTGCGCGCCGCGATTCGCCAGGCCCACGACCGCTTCGACGACGATAAAGCCTATGAATTGATGGGCGAACTCAAGCAACTCAAGGACGCCGAAGCGGCCGATATCGCGGCCCTTGAAGACCTGAGCAGCAAATTCTCGATCAGCCGGATCCTTTCCAGCTTCAAGGACGATCCTGCGTTTCAGGAAATCGTCTACGGTCTGGCCCTGAAAGTACTGAACCAGACGCATCAGGCCATCAGCAACCCAACCAGTGGCAAGAGCAAAACGGCCCGCGCCAAGAAAGATGTCGAAGTGTTCACCATCAGCAAGGACGGCATCAGCGTCACGCTGCCGCTGCGCACTCCGCGCTCGCGCCTCAACGTTGACCGTGAGGCCCTGGAGTTCCTCGGCTTTACCTTTGTCGGCGAAGGCGATGAAGCAGAGCTGGAAAGCGAATCGTTCCTGGACAGTAGCGGAACCGAACACGCCGTTAACCGCAAAAACATCATCACCGCGCTTCAGCAGCAAACCGCGTTCGATGGCTACAGCATCGCCGCGCAGTAACACTTCCCGCTCAGCAGCGCCTCAAGCGCCACTGACCTAAAAGCCCCGCCCTAGAGCGGGGCTTTTTATTGCCCGCGATTCCGGCAAAAGCGCGATTACTCTCTGTGTATCGACGCCAGAAAAAAACTTCCCTTAACCCTTGAGCACCACGGGTCCGCCTGCGGGGAACGTCAACTTTCTTTCCAGCCCAAGACCTCAGTGGTGCGATTGCTGAGGTCATCATGCACCCGACCCCCTTGTACCGTCAGTTAGCCAACCACTACCTCGACGCGATCCGCAGCGGCACCTTGAAAACCGGGGAACGCTTCCCCTCCATTCGGCTGATGATGGAAAAACACGCCGTCAGCCTGTCGACCGCGGTGCAGGTGTGCCGGGAGCTTGAGGACTATGGCGTCCTGGAAGCCCGTCCGCGTTCCGGCAACTACATTCGCCAGCCGGACACCTTGCCCAAACCGGTCGTGACCACAACGCCTGCGCCCCTTGATACCGAGGTCTATCTCGGCATTCACGAGCAAGTGTCATCGGTGCTCAAGGCCAGCCAACGCGCGACGGTCAAGGTCAATTTCGCCAGTGCCTACTGCGCGCCGGAACTCTATCCGTTGAAGATTCTGCAAGACCATATGAGCAAGGCATTGCGTCAGGATCAGAAACTGCTGGGTGCGACAGGCCCGACCTGCGGCAACATCGAGTTGCGCAACATCCTTGCCCGACGAGCGCTGACGGCAAAGGCCAACCTGAGCGCCGAGAAAATGGTGATCACCAACGGCGCGACCGAAGCGATCAACCTGGCCTTGCGTGCGGTGACCCACCCCGGCGACACCGTGGCCGTGGAATCCCCGACCTTTTACGGCCTGCTGCAAATTCTCGAAAGTTTGAACTTGCGAGTGCTCGAAGTCCCGGCAACGGCCCATTCGGGCATCAATCTGTTTGCGCTCGAACAGCTGTTGCAAGGCCCCGACCGGATTCGGGCGCTGATCGTCATTCCCAATCTGCAGAATCCGCTCGGCAGTATCATGCCCGACACCCACAAGGCGCGGCTGGTGCAATTGTGTGCCGAGCACGGCACCGTGCTGATCGAAGACGATACCTACGGCGACCTGGTGGACACCGAGCAGCCGTTATCCACGCTCAAACACTGGGACCGCACCGACAACGTCATCTACTGCGCGTCGCTGAACAAAACGCTGGCGCCGGGCATACGCCTGGGCTGGATCAGCGCCGGGCAGTGGCACGACCGCGTGGAAATGCTCAAGCACACGCAGTCCCGAGGTTGTGAGGCGTTGTCGCAACTGGCGGTCAGTGCGTTCATGAAGACGCCGTCCTACGAACGTTACCTGCGCCGCTTGAGGAAAACGCTGACACAGCAGCGCCAGCAGATGAGTGCGGCGATCACTCGCTATTTTCCACCGGGCACCCGCATCACCCATCCACGGGGCGGTACGTTGTTGTGGGTGGAACTGCCGGCTGAGCAGGCGTCCATGGCGTTTTTTCATGCGGCGTTGAAGGTGGGCATCCAGATTTTGCCTGGGGATATCTTTTCCAACGCCCAGCGCTTCAGTCACTTTGTGCGGATCGGTTGTGGGGCGCCGTATTCGCCGAAGATTGATGAAGCGCTGGCGACCCTCGGCCAACTCCTCAAAAACCAGAGCTGACGTATTTCCTGTAGGAGCGAGCGGTGCGGCGTTCCGACTTGCCCGCGAAGAACGATAATGCGGTCATTCAGGAGAACCGCGTTATCGTTCTTCGCGGGCAAGCCTCGCTCCTACAAGGGATTGGCGTGCAGGCAGATGATGTGCGGATCATCGTTCCAATGCGGGAAGCGCTCGGCGATCAGCGGGTCATGGCCGGGAATGACGTGGTCCTCACCATCGGCCAAACGGTCGATTTCGATAAACGCTTCCAGCGTCTGAGCCAGATCATCAATGATCGGAAACGGACTGCGCTGACGAATGTTCGCCCACAAATGCGCCGCATCCGACGCCAGAACAATCCACCCGCGTGCGGTCTTCACCCGCACCACCTGGCTGCCCGGCGTATGCCCGCCCACCGGGTGCAGCGTCACGCCGGGAATCACCTCGACCGTGCCGGTATGCAAGCGCAGCCGGCCTTCGAACAGCGGTGGCAACGCCGACATCACATCCTCGACCTCGTAGGTTTTGTTCACCGTGCGATGGGCCATTTTCGGTCCGGTGCAGAAGCGCAGTTCCGCTTCCTGCAAATGCACCGTGGCTTTCGGAAACAACCCCAGGTTGCCGGCGTGGTCCCAGTGCAAATGGGTGAGGATCAGGTTCTCGACCTGCGCCGGATCGATGTCCAGTTGACGTAGGGAATCTTCCGGCAGGCGATACATCTGACGGTTGCGCCGATCCGCTGTCGCGGGTTGAAAGCACGTGTCGACCACAATCACCTGCTGCTCATTACGAATGACCCAGAAGTAGTAATCCAGCGGCATCGACGCATTCGGATCACCGCAGCAGGCGTCGTAAAGAAAGTTCTCCCGGGCAGTGCGCTGGGCATTGGCGCCGACTCGGATGGCGAACACTTCGTACACAGGAACGGACATATTCACCTCCCGATCAGGCCACTGCAGCGGTTTTGAGGGTCGGACGGAAGTCGAAATCGATCTCGTCGCTAATCCCCAGATCCTGCGCCAGACGATGCAGGCCGCTGTAGTCGCGCATGATCGTGGCGTTCTTGTTGCTCTCCCGGGTGTCGGCAATGATCAGTGCCGCGTCCTCGACGCCGAGTTGCGTCAGAATCGCCTCCCACATCGAGTAGTCCTGAGCGACAAAGGCACTCAGCGCCACCGACAACGTCTGTGCGAAAAATGCCCGTTGAGGCGGCTGCATGTTGGCGTACATGACCTTCGCCACTTCCGCGAGAATCTTGCTGTGGGCATATTCGTCGCGGTTATGCAGTTCGGCGACGCGGCGATTTTGCGGCTGAATGGTTTGATCGTCGGCCAGCAGATCGAGGTAAGCGTTGACGCTGATCTCGGCCACTACCGCGAAAGTGATCGCCGCCAGATCGCGCTGCCACTGCTCAGGCAATTCCTCACGCAGCGCGGCAAGACGCAGATAAGTCACCGACGGCGGCAGGTCCAGATCCTGATCAAGCGCTCGATCCTCTTTGGTCCGCTCAATGGCCCGCAGGTGCATGAGCGTGTGGTAGTGCTCGTCGATCAACGTCTGCTGCATCGCTTCGCGAAAATGCCAGTCGTTTTTGCCCAGGTACTGATTGGCGATGACGCTCAACGCAGGGTTCACCACATGCTCTTCGGCCGTGACCGTGCGCAGGTTGTAGCCGATCCAGCCCCAGGTCACCACGGTGCTTTTGAGCTCGTCGCTCAGGGCCTGGAATTTCGGGTGATGGAAAAACGGCACCATGCACTCCGGGTAATCCGGGCGCGCCGGGTCGAACGTTTCGCTGACCGAGGTCTTGTCCGGTGCGCACACCGTGGCCCTTTTGGTCCAGGCCTGATTGAGCCGCACGACCAGTTGATGATCGACCTTGGCGATCTCGATTGCTGTTTGCATGACGCGATACCTGTAAGACGCGTACCCGCCGAGGGGTACGCCGATGGAATTGTGGGCGACGGATGAATCAGGCCAGCCAGTAGCGAGTCAGGTTTCGCGCCGGGTCAGTGTATCGACTGCGGGCGTGGATCATTCGCCAATTGTCCCAAATCAGCATGCAGCCGTCGGGAATCAGCACCGGCGTGTTGTGCTGGATGAAGTATTCCTCGCCGAGCATCGCGAACCTGGCCAGTGGCGATGAGCTGTTCGTCACCTTCGATTGCTGCAGATCCTCCTCGGAAGGGTTCACATCGCCGTAGTGAAACTGGTTGTAGCTGAAGCGGAAAATGTCCCCGTCCTCTGTAGGCGTCAGGATGTATTCCTTGACCCGCGTTTGCGCCACTTCACCCGGTTTAGCGGTGGCCACGAACTCCACGGGTGTGTCGTCGATCCATTCGCGCAGCTCGGGCTCCGTGCGTTCGAGGAATGCCAGAAACTCGATCCCATCGACCAACCCGGTATGTCCGCCACCGCACGTGGCCTGATGATGACAATGCAGCGCCAGATAACGCGGCGGTGGGCCGTAGACCGGCGCTTCGGTGTGCGGGCCGATGCCGTTCATGCTCTGGGAGTACGGCAACGCTTCGTACCCCGGTTTGCGGGTAATGGCGAAGGCCGTCTGCCCGTTGAATTGCGGAATGATCTGACCGAACGCCTGCAATGTGCCGACGACATCGTAGGCAAATTCGGCCGGGGTCAGTACCGTCCAGCCGCGGGACGACAATTCGTCATGGCGGTGGCCCAGTGAAACGTAAGGTGTAGACGCAACAATCCCTTGATCTGACATGGTGAAGTTCCTGGCGGTTTATCAGGCGTTAACGGTTGAGGTGTAAGCGGCAATGAATTCGCGGCAGGCGTTGCCCGGTCGGTAGCGCTGCTCGTCGATGCTCTGCACGGGGGTGATTTCGGCGGCGGTGCCCGTCAGAAAACACTCATCGAAATCGCCAAGCTCCGTAGGAAGAATGGTGCGCTCGACCACTTGGTAATCCAGCGCCCCGGCCAATTCGATAACGGTCTGGCGGGTGATGCCATTGAGGAAGCAATCGGGTAGCGGCGTATGCAGCGTTCGGTCCTTGACGAAGAACACGTTGGCGCTGGTGGCTTCGGCGACGTGACCGCGCCAGTCGAGCATCAACGCGTCGTGAAAACCGTTGTTTTCCGCATCGTGCTTGCTGAGCGTGGCGATCTGGTAATGCCCGGACGCCTTGGCTTCGAACGGGCTGCTGCTGGGTGGCGGACGCCGCCACTGCGCGGTCTTCAAGCGAATGCCGCCCATGTGCCCCGCCGGGTCGAAGTAACTCGGCCATTGCCAGCAGGCGATCGCCACGTGCACGCGGTTGAAACGAGCCGAGGTCGAGATCATTTCACTGCCGCGCCACGCCACCGGCCGCAGATAACCGTCCACGACGTTGTTGCGTTGCAGCAGTTCATGACTGGCCGCTTCCAGTTCGGCCAGCTCATAGGGAATCGCGAAATCCATCAACTGTGCCGAGCGATACAGCCGCTCGCTGTGTTCGCGCAGCTTGAAGATCTTCCCGTTGTAGACCCGCTCCCCTTCATACACCGTACTCGCGTAATGCAAGCCGTGACTCAGCACATGCAGTCGCGCCTGGGACCACTCGACGAACTCGCCGTCGAGCCAGATAAAACCTTCTCGCTGATCAAACGGAATACTGCTCATATCCTTATCTCCTGATGAATCGTCCTACGCCGTTTCGAGCAGGACCGGTATCAATTCGGGCGCTGCCACAGGCTCCGGCTGAAAGAAGAACGCACGTTCGCCAAACGCTGGCCGCAACTCGTCGAACCAGGTCGCGTTCGGATCAAAGCGCGCATAGAACGTGCGCAATACCCATTGCGGGTCCCGAGCCTGGAGAAACTGCAGCACGAAGACTTTCTCCCCGGCCACGGTCTCGATGCCGTTGATCAATACCTTGCCGTAGAAGGTGCTCATGGACGGCCCACGCACGGTGCGCGCCAGCCCGGACACCGTGCGGTAAGCCGCCTGGAAGATCTCGAACGCCCGCGCCAGCGGCATCGCAAAGTAGTGGCTGGGCCCGGTATCGCGTTCGACGAACATGTAATAAGGCACCGCTCCCAGCCGCACGCCTTCAGTCCATAGTTCGGCCCAATCGCCGGGGTTCTCGTTGATGTGGCGGATCACCGGCGCCTGCATGCGCAACGTCGCGCCGGTGGAACGAATGCGTTCGACAGCCTGCCGGGCAATGTCCTGGCGAATCTCGACCGGGTGGTTGTAGTGCCCCATGACCGACAGGTTTTTCCCGGCAGCAACGATGCGCCTGAACAGATCCAACAGTTCCGGTGCATCCTTGTCGCTGACAAACCGCTGCGGCCAATACGCCACGGACTTGGTGCCGATGCGGATGCTTTTGAGGTGCGGCAGCGCCAGCAGCGGCTCGATGTAACCGGCCAGAGAACGGGTGTTCATGATCATCGGATCGCCACCGGTGATCAGCACATCCGTCACTTCAGTGTGCACCCGCAAGTAATTCACCAGCTCCTGGGACTCACGCGCGTTGAACTTGAGCTCTTCTTCGCCGATGAACTGCGCCCAGCGGAAACAGAACGTGCAGTAAGCGTGACACGTCTGACCGGCACCGGGGAAAAACAGCACGGTCTCGCGGTACTTGTGCTGAATGCCCGGCAGGACTTTTCCGTCGAGGGTCGCGCCGTTGTGCGTCAGCTGACCGGCCGGATGCGGATTCATGCGCAACCAGATCGCCTCGATCCGTCGCTTGATGGCGACGGCGTCATCGCGTTCGATCAGTTGCTTGAGCGACGCGTATTCGTCCGGTAGCAGCATGTCCTTGTGGGGAAAGGTCATGCGAAAAATCGGATCGTCCGGAATGTTGTTCCAGTCGATCAACGTGCCCAGCACATATTCATTGGTGCGAAACGGCATGACCCTGGCCACCACGGTCATGGCTTCCTGCAACGCTGGCGTCAGTTTCTGCCAGTACGGCGTGTCGCGAATGGTGCGTGAGTTGTAGGGTTTGTATCTTTCCAGCTCCGACGGTCCCTGCATGGCAGCGCTCCTGGTGATTGCCTGGCGTTAGTTACTGGATGGCCGGCGCTGCGCGCTCTATGTCCATCCATGCCCGAACGCTGTCGCGATCCCACTGCCGACGCACATAGGCCGCGAGCCGCTGAGGAACGCGGTCGCCATTGGCGAGCAGTCGATTGAGCATGATTGCCAGGTCGGTGTCGGCAATGCTCCAGTCACCGAACAGGTGATCGGCGCCCTCCTCCAGCAACCGATCCGCGACGAAGAACAGCCTAGCGACAGCGGCCTGGGCGTCGTCCGACAACGGGGTTTCTTTCTTGCCGAAGTAGATGAGGTCCGCCGGGCGCTCTTTGCGAATCACCAACAAATCACTGCGCAGCCAGGCCTGGAGCTGACGGGCGCGAGCGCGCTGTTTGATGTCGAGCGGGAACAGTTTTTTATGCCCCGGCGCTATTTCTTCCAGGTATTCGGCAATGGCCGAAGATTCAGACAGTGCAAAACCGTCATGAACCAGCGTGGGAATCTTGCACGTCAGCGATACATCACGATAACTCGCCAGGTAGTTATCACGCGCCTTTAAATCAACCTTAACAAGTTCAAATGAAAGTTGCTTTTCTTTCAGCGCGACAAATGCCGACATTGCAAAAGCACTGACAAAATCTGCGCCAACATACAGTTTCAGCTTCGTACTATCCATAGAACGCTCCCTTGCACTAACCACAATAATCCGTTGCATTGGAATCGATCGTAGTTAGTTGGCCAGGTGCTGAACAGATACAGAAATTATCTGTTTCTACGGATACAGAAAGTCAAAACAGCCATGGCCTGCCTAGGTAGCAGAAATGAAAAAGGGAGCCTGCGAATGCGGACTCCCTGTGGGCAACGACGGTGAAGATGGAGCGTGTCAGACCGTGGCGTCTGCAGCATTGGAGAGCAACGCCATCTGGGGCATGTTGCTCATGTTCAGCATGGCCAGCGGCTCCGTGGCGCTGGTGTTGACGAAGCCGTGCCGGGTCCAGGCCGGTACCAGCAACACGTCGCCGGGGCTGATGTTCACTGCATCGGCATCGCCCAGGGTCAAGGTGCCGCTGCCGGACTGAATGATGAACAGGTGCCACCACGAATGAGCATGACCGTTCAGTTCGGTGCCGGGGTTCAACCATTGCATCGACACCGCCATCCCTGGCGTCAACTTGCAACCTTCGCTGCTGTCATGGTGAGCCAGCGCGACAATATCGACCTCGCTGGCCGCAAGGCTCTGGCGCATATCGGTAAGTTCATCGCCCTTCCACACCCGTGCACTCACCGGTGGACGGGTTAAACTCTGGCGAAAGTCCTTATATGAAAAAAAACCACCTTGAATGTTATTCATCCGTAAACACCGAGTTATGAGCGACTTAAGTGACCAGACACTAGGCGAACAATTGATCACTGTAAAGTCACTGCACTAACACTCACAAAACCGAAGGCCGAAGCGCCACAATCATGTCAACTTCTACAGCGGCATTTTTCGGTAACTGATAAACGCCGACAGTGGTTCGAGTATGTTTGCCCGCATCGCCCAGCACATGGCTGAAGACATCCGATGCACCGTTGGCAACTTCGCTGAGGTCAACAAAGTCCGCCGTGGACTTCACGTAAACCGTGATACGTATCAGCGACTTTATTTTGTCCAGCGAGCCGATGGCATCAACGATCAAGGCCAGCCCGCGCATGGCGCTGATACTGGCGGCCGCTTGTGCATCGGCCAGGCTGAGCTCCAGCCCCACTCTGCCGGGGTAGCGGATTTCGCCGGTCATGCGCGGCACCAGGCCGCTGAGATAGAGCTCATCGTGATGCCGAATCAGCGGCGCGTAATGACCACCCGCGGTGTTTTCGCCGTAGATGTCATAGTCCAGCTCTTTCGCCAGGGCTATAAAGCGCTCATCACAGGTCATTTTTTGCTCGATCATTGAAACAATCCTCTCAACTCAAAAATACCAAAACGCAGGTCCGGGAGACTTAACCCGCGGCTCTCGCCGGGGCCGCCAGGCTAGTGACCTCGACACGTGATTCGATCGCGTCAGCCAGGCGCAGCAGGTTGTCGCTGAGCTGTGCGTAGTCTTCGCTGAACAACACGATGTGGCCGATAAACGAAGTGTTGTCCTTCACCAGTGCGGTGACCGAATCACTGAGGCGTTTGGTGTAAACGGCTTCTACCAGCTCGATGTTCAGGTCCCGGGCCAGGGACTCGATGTCCGGCACGTAGCGCAGCAGGCCGCCGGCCGGCGCCCGGACTAGACGGATGCCGCAATAGCCCCGAGCGACGGGATCGCGCGGGTCGGTCTTGCCTTCCACCGCCCACCTGACCCAGCGCTCCCACGGATCGAAATCGACGAACGCCAGGCGGGCCAGGTCCCAGATGTGCATGCCGCCGGGGCGCATGTTGGTTTCCACCGCCGACGTCAGGCCGTCGCTGCGCAGGAACACCTCGTTGTGGTACGCGCCGTTAGCCTGCGAGACCAACCCGGACATGTGTCGACCGGCAGCCGCCAGTCTGGCTTGCACATCTGCCGCCAGCGGTGCCGGCACCACTTGCTGAATTTCCGCGCGATAGGCGCCTTCGGTGGTGGTTTTCTCCGTGACCCACGTGCTGCCCGCAACGTAATCCCAGCTGTATTCCCGGGCGTTCTGGATCAACTCTTCGAGGACGATGCCGCCCTCGCGATACGGCTTGAGTGCCTGCCACGCCTCGTCGCACTCGGACGGATGATGGATGACCCGGCAGCCCCTGCTTGCCCCTTCGCAGGCAGGTTTGATGAAGGCTTTGCCGCCCAGTTCGACGACCCGCTGACGCAGCTCGGCGAGGCTTTCGATGCGCACGGAAAACACCGGACGATAATCTTCCGGCGACTGCTCGGCCGCCGCTTCCAGCTTGCGAAAGATTTGTTTATCCAACCCCGCACGCGCTTCGGCCGGGGTAATGCCGGGCAAGCCGTAATGACTCGCCAGCGCCGCGCCGAGCAGTACGCCACGGTCGGAAAACGGCAGCACGCCGATCAGTTTCCAGTGATCGGCACTCAAGCAACCCGCCACCAGTTCCAGGGATTCGGTGACGTCTTCCGGCGCCAGGGACGTGCTGCAGACGTGATCGGCCACCTGGTCGTCATCGGGCTGAATCTTCTCGACCAGCAGGATCAACCGGGCGTTGTAGAGCGTTTTGCAGAGCTCGCGCAGTTTCTGGATGTCGTGAACCCGATTGCCGTTGTACCCGACCACCACTACGCATGACGTCGTATTCATGAAGCCTCCGACCTGTGGAGTAAAAAACGCAAACGCAGTGACTCAGTCGTGCAGCGACGCGTTGGATCTACGGTTGAGCCAGTACCAGGCGAGGATGCCTCCCGCGCCGATGGCAGCCAGTACCAGGGCGCTATAGGGTGGCGGCATGACCCGCATGATCAGCACCGTCAGGCCGGCACCGACGCCCAAGGACACTTCCTTGACGAACATGTTGTTTTGTTTGACGGAGAAGTAATCGAGGTAGCTGAACGCACACTCGGCGATGGACAGCAGCGCGACCCAGATCAACGCGCCCACGAGGGTTTCGACGTGGAATGCGCCCGGCGACGAGAGCACCGCGAAGCCGCCGATGATGATCCCGATGACAGCGACCACTTTAAAGCGCCCGGTGCGCTCGATCAGTTTCATCACCGGCACCTGGGCGAAGACCACCACGGCACTGTTGAGGATCAGCATCAGGCCATACCAGGCCGGCAGTTCGCCGGTTTCGAGCAGGATTGCCTGGGGCAGGATCGAGAACACGCCAAACAGCTTGATGCCCATGATGATGCCGGCGATCACCCATGGCAGTTTGTTGCGCCAGCCGCTGCCGTCATGAGTGACCGGGCTGGCCACCACCGGTTGGGAGGTAAAAGTCGCGCCCATGGCGATGGGCAGGCACAGCAGGACGAAACCCGCCGCGCCGAGGAAAAACAGGGTCGGGGTCAGCAGCGGCGAGAGCAGGATCAGCCCCGCCACCAGACTGCCCATGTTCATGGCGACGCGGTTGTAGGCCGCGCCCTCCTTGGTCTGGGCGGCTTCGCTCTTGATCAGGTAACCGGCAATCGCGATGCCGTAGGCGAACAGCGCGGCGGCGAACATCACCATGCCCTGGTTGCTGGTGACCGCCAGCAACACCAACCCGAGGGCGGCGCACATCAACGTGACGCTCAGGGAGCGACGGCCCAGCACCAATAACGTCAGCGGCAGCAGCAACAGCAGCGCCCGATAACCGAGGGCGAGGATGCTGTTGGTGGCGGTGTCGAGCCAGACGTTGGCCTTGCCCAGCACGGCAAACAGCGACACGGCGGTGATGATCCGGATCGTGAACAGGCGAATATTGATCACCGGTTTAGCGACGGCGACCGTTGTTTGAACACTCATGCAACACCTCTGGAACCAGCGATTGTTCAGGCGTTCAGCGCGAACAATCAGGAAAGTCTGTAAGGTGATGGTAGAGAGAGTCGCTTGTTTTCATCAGAGCAAGTTCGTATAGAATCAAACGAACTTTACTGCCGGAGAGACCAGTAAAATGCAGGTTCAGCGTGCAGTGATCGCCGCCATCGAGTTCCAGCCGGGTGTGCCGCTGGTCCAGCAGATTGTCGATCAATTGTCGGTAGCGATCAGCCAGGGCGGGCTGCCTCACGGCTCGCGGCTGCCGCCGATTCGCGAACTTTCCGAGTTGATGAACGTGGGCAAGTCCACCGTGGTGGATGCGCTGGACCGCTTGCGCGCCAAGGGTCTGGTGGTTTCACGCCAGGGGTCGGGGCATTACGTGCACCGCTCCAGCGCCACGCTCAAGACCGATGCCGGCCCGGACCTGCAACCTCAAGACACCCTCAGCGTGGTCCGCCGCGCGGTGCTGCAGGACAACGGCTCGCTGCGCCCCGGTGCCGGTTTTCTGCCTTCATCGTGGCTACCGGCGGACGAACTGCTCAAAGCCGTGCGCGGCACCCTGCGCGCAACGTCCCTGCGCATGGGCGAATACGGCGTCGCCGCCGGTTACCTGCCGCTGCGCGAAGCGTTGCGGGTCAAACTGGCGACCCTGGGCATCGAAGTGCCGGTGGACCAGATCATCACCACGGCCAACACCGTGCAGGCCATCGACATGCTGATGCGCCTGCTGGTCAAACCCGGCGACACGGTGCTGCTCGACGATCCGTGTTACTTCACCATGCACACCAACCTGGCCCTGCATGGCGCCCGGGTCATCACCATCCCCCGTGGCGCGGACGGCATGGACCTGGACGCCTTCGAGCAATTGCTGATTGTCCACCGGCCCGTGCTCTACATGACCAATAACACCCTGCACAATCCGACCGGACACTCGTTCTCCCCGGCGCAGGTCTATCGCTTGCTGGAGCTGAGCCACCGTTACGGTTTTCACATCCTCGAAGACGATTTGTATTGCGACATGCAGCAACGAACGACCCCGCGCCTGGCAGCGGGCGGGCTGGACAATGTCAGTTACGTCTCCGGTTTCTCCAAGACCCTGACGGCGAACAGTCGGGTCAGCTATGCCGTACTTTCGCCGCAACTGGCGGCACGGATGGTCACCCTGAAAATGGCCTGCGGTGGCATGACGTCGGAACTGGCGGAGCAGATTATCTGCACGATGCTCAGCGACGGCAGCTACGCCAAACACACCCGGCGCACGGTGGATCGGCTTTACGAAGCGAGCAGTCGGGTGAGCAGTTGGCTGATGGAAGCCGGTTGCTCGGTGTCATCGCTGCCCCATGAAGGGTTGTTTATCTGGACACGATTGCCCGAAGGGCATCATGCCGAAACACTGGCGAGGAAAGGCCTGGACATCGACCTGGTGCTGGCGCCCGGCACCTTGCTCAGCAAAGCGCCGGATGCCAGTCACTTCCTGCGTTTCAACGTGGCGCACAGCGACAACATTCAGGTGCGGGAGCGGTTCTTTCGGTTGCTCGAGACCCCAAGTAAATAACTAACCACCACCGTCCTGTAGGAGCGAGCGGTGCGGCGATTCGACTTGCCCGCGAAGAGGTCGGCACATCCAGCCTTGATGTCGTCTGACACACCGCCATCGCGAGCAAGCTTGCTCCTACAGGGGTCTGTGTCGTGCTCAAGATGTGGAGCAACGCCGATCAATTGTAGGAGCAAGCTTGCTCGCGATGCAGGCAACTCGGTCCACCAGAATACTGGCAATAAAAAACCCCGCCCCTTCTCTCAAAGGGCGGGGTTTTTCTTTACAGCATCCAACGCTTAAGGCGCGTACGTCAGCAACAGCTCGGTCGGCACTTTGAAGTCCAGGGACATCATCACGCTCAACGCGGTAATGGTGAAGATCGAGAACACGAACAGCTTGCGTGCCCAGACCGTGTCATCCACTGCCTTGTAGCCGGTCCAGGCCATGTACAACCAGTACATGCCCATGGCCGCGGCGACGGCGAGGTAGCTCATGCCGGCGTAACCGCTGAAGGTCAGCATCAAGGTCGCCACGAGGAAGGCCAGGATGTAGATCAGGATGTGCTTCTTGGCCACTTGAATCCCGCGCTTCACGGGCAACACCGGAATCGATGCGGCCAGGTAATCGTTGAAGCGGAAGATCGCGATGGCATAGGAATGCGGCATCTGCCACAGGCTGAACATCACCAGCAGCGTCAGTGCAGCCATGTCGAAGGTGTTGCTCACCGCGACATAGCCGATCACCGGCGGCATCGCGCCCGACAGACTGCCCACCAGCGTGCCGTGAACCGACTTGCGCTTGAGGTACAGGCTGTAGAAGCCGACGTAGATGACGAAACCGATCACGGCGAACAGCGCAGCCAACGGATTGGCCACCTTGTACAGCAACGCAACGCCGGCAACACCCAGGACGGTCGCGAAGGCCAGGGCCAGTTTCAGGGAGACAAAGCCCTGCACCAGCGCCCGGTTCTTGGTGCGTTCCATCTTGATGTCGATGTCGCGGTCGATGCAGTTGTTGAACACGCAACCGGATGCCACCACCAGGGACGTGCCGATCATGGCGGCCAGGAAGATGGCCAGATCGACATGCCCTTTCGAGGCCAGGAAAAATCCGCCTGCCACTGAAAGCACGTTACCGAAAATGATCCCCGGTTTGGTGATTTGGATAAAGTGCTTCAAGGACATCCGGATTTACCTCAGTGCGCCATCATGTTGGTGTGGATGCTGAACATGATCCACAGCGACAGGCCAACCAGCAGGACGATCACGATCGCGGCGAACACAAACGCAATCACGTTGTTACGCTGCGCGGCCGAACGGTCCAGGTGGAGGAAGTACACCAGGTGCACCAGCACCTGGATCACTGCGAAGGCCAGTACGATCCACAGGGTCAAGGCTTTCGGCAGCGATGGGTACATCACCAGGCCGAAAGGAATGACGGTCAGGATGACCGACAGGATGAAACCGATAGCGTAGGACTTGACGCTGCCGTGGCCGGCGTCGTGGCTATCGTGGGAATGAGCGTTAGCCATTTACATAGTCCCCATCAGATAAACAACGGTGAATACGCAGATCCACACCACGTCCAGGAAGTGCCAGAACAGGCTCAGGCAGCTCAGACGGGTCTTGTTGGTCGCCGTCAGGCCGTTTTTCTGCACCTGGTACATCATGATCGCCATCCAGATCAGACCGCTGGTCACGTGCAGACCGTGGGTGCCGACCAGGGTGAAGAACCCGGACAGGAAGCCGCTGCGGCTAGGACCGAAGCCCTCGGAGATCAACACGTGGAACTCGTTGATTTCCATGCCGATGAAGCCGGCGCCGAACAGGAAGGTCATGGCCAGCCAGCCCAGGACCTGGTTCTTCTTGCCCTTGAACAACGCCAGCATGGCGAAGCCGTAGGTGATCGAACTGAACAGCAGCAGAGCGGTTTCGCCCAGTACGTAAGGCAGTTCGAAGATGTCGTGGCCCGACGGGCCACCCGCTACGTTGTTAACCAGTACCGCGTACGCCGCGAAGATCGATGCAAACAGGATGCAGTCGGTCATCAGGTAGAGCCAGAAACCGAATACGGTCATCTCGCCCGAGTCGTGGTGATGGTCATCGTGCCCATGTCCATCGACATGGGTGTGTCCAGCATTGGTCACTAAGTTCGACATGGTTTAAGCCTGTTCCAACGAGGTTTCAACACGGGTGGCGGTGGCTGGAACTTTCCCGGCCGCTACCAGACGCTTGTGCTGCTCGGCTTCGATGCGCTCGATCACGTCGACCGGCACCATATAGCCTTGATCATCACGTGCAGCGTGGATCACGAAGTACACCACGGTGCCGATCAGGCCGAATGCAGCCAACCACCAGATGTGCCAGATCATCGCGAAACCGAACACGGTCAACAGAGCCCCCATGACCACACCGGTCGCGGTGTTGTTTGGCATGTGGATCGGTTCGTACTTGGCCGGAGCCTTGTACGCAGTACCGTTTTCCTTGGCTTCGGTGAACGGATCGATGGTTTCCGCTTTTGGCAGGACCGCGAAGTTGTAGAACGGTGGTGGCGACGAGGTCGACCATTCCAGAGTGTGTGCATTCCACGGGTCGCCGTGTTCGCACATGTTTTCTGGCTTGTTGCGATCACGCACGCTGACGTACAGCTGAATCAGCTGGCAAGCGATGCCGACGGCAATCATCACCGCACCGAACATGGCGACGTACAGGTACGGCACCCACTCAGGGTTGGTGGTGGCGTTCAGACGACGGGTCATGCCCATGAAGCCCAGTACATAGAGCGGCATGAACGCGACGAAGAAGCCGGTGATCCAGAACCAGAACGCTGCCTTGCCCCAACCTTCGTGCAGCTTGAAGCCGAACGCTTTAGGGAAGTAGAAGCCGAAGCCTGCGATGTAGCCGAATACCGCGCCGCCGATGATCACGTTGTGGAAGTGAGCGATCACGAACAGGCTGTTGTGCAGAACGAAGTCGGCACCAGGGATGGCCAGCAGTACGCCGGTCATGCCGCCGATGGCGAAGGTCACCATGAAGCCCAGGGTCCACAGAACCTGGCTGGTGAAACGCAGACGGCCCTGGTAGATGGTGAACAGCCAGTTGAATAGCTTCACCCCCGTCGGGATCGAAATCAGCATCGTCGCCAGACCGAAGAAGGCGTTGACGCTGGCACCCGAACCCATGGTGAAGAAGTGGTGCAGCCAGACCATGAAGCCCAGGATCGAGATCGCGCCCGAGGCGTAGATCATCGAGTGGTGGCCGAACAGACGCTTGCCGGAGAAGGTCGAAATGACTTCGGAGAAGATCCCGAACGCCGGCAGAATCAGGATGTAAACCTCGGGGTGACCCCAGGCCCAGAACAGGTTGACGTACATCATTGGATTGCCACCAAGTTCATTGGTGAAAATGTGGAAATCCATGTAACGGTCAAGCGTCAGCAGTGCCAGGGTAGCGGTCAGGATCGGGAACGAGGCCACGATCAGGACGTTGGCCCAGGTGCAGGTCCAGGTGAAGATCGGCATGTCCATCAGCTTCATGCCAGGGGTACGCATTTTCAGCACGGTCGCCAGGAAGTTAACCCCGGTTAGCGTCGTACCCAGACCCGATAGCTGTAGCGCCCAGATGTAGTAATCCATCCCCACGCCAGGGCTGTATTGCAGGCCCGACAGCGGTGGATAGGCAACCCAGCCGGTCTTGGCGAATTCGCCGACGCCCAGGGACAGGTTGATCAGCACTACGCCGGATACCAGCAACCAGAAGCTCAGGGAGTTCAGGAACGGGTAGGCAACGTCACGCGCGCCGATCTGCAGCGGCACTGCAAGGTTCATCAGGCCGGTGAAGAATGGCATCGCCATGAAGATGATCATGATCACACCGTGAGCGGTGAAGATCTGGTCATAGTGTTCAGGTGGCAGGTAGCCAGGCGAACCCTCGGTGGCCATGGCCAGCTGGGTACGCATCATGATGGCGTCGGCAAAACCGCGCAGCAGCATGACCATGGCGACGATGATGTACATCACGCCGATTTTCTTGTGGTCGACCGACGTCAGCCACTCGGTCCACAAGTAAGTCCACTTCTTGAAGTAGGTGATTGCAGCGAACAGCGCCAGACCACCGAGCGCGATCATGGCGATGGTCACCATCACGATCGGCTCGTGGAACGGGACCGCTTCCCAACTTAATTTACCAAACATCGTTTACTCCTCTGCCCCGGCAGCTGAATGCGAACTCATGTCCATCCCTTCCATGGCGGCCACTTCGTGCTCTTTCTTCTCGTGGTGCATCGGCTTGCCTGGTTTCATGCCTTCGTACTTGTCGACGATGATCTGGAACAGGTTCGGCGTGACCGAGGAGTAGAGCTCGACTGGGTTGTTCTGGCTTGGCTTGGAAAGGGCTTCGTATTCAGCTTTTTCAAGCTGTTTAGGTGCCTTTTTGACTTCGCTGACCCAGGCGTCGAAATCTTCCTGGGAAGTGGCGATAGCTTTGAACTTCATGCCGGTGAAACCCGCGCCGCTGTAGTTGGCGGAGATACCGTCCATTTCAGCGTTCTGGTTGGCGATCAGGTGCAGTTTGGTCTGCATGCCGGCCATCGCGTAGATCTGGCCGCCCAACGCCGGGATGAAGAACGAGTTCATCACGGAGTCCGAAGTCACCTTGAAGTTGATCGGCGTGTGCGCCGGGAACACGATCTTGTTGACGGTGGCGATGCCTTGCTCCGGATAGATGAACATCCACTTCCAGTCCAGCGCGACCACTTCAATGGTGATTGGCTTGACGTCGGAGACCAGCGGCTTGTAAGGGTCCAGTGCGTGGGTCGACTTGTAAGTGACATAACCCAGGGCAATGATGATCAGCACTGGAACAGCCCACACCGCGATTTCGATCTTGGTGGAGTGCGACCACTTCGGCGTGTACACGGCGTCGGTGTTGGACGCGCGGTATTTCCAGGCGAACAGGAAGGTCATGACGATGACCGGAACCACGACCAACAGCATCAGCAGCGTTGCGGTGATGATCAGGTTTCGCTCGTCCAGGCCAACCTGGCCCTTGGGATCGAGCAAGGTCATGTTGCAGCCTGACAGCAACAACGTGCCGATCAGCGGCAATAAGCCTAGTAGTCTGGGGTACCTGTTTTTACTCATCTCACGACCTCTAAAGCAGCTTGCGCAATGCAGTTGGGTTTTGATCGCCAACACTTCACCCTGCCAAGGGTTGGCATTTTCTTGGATTGAATAAGGGCCGCCCGTCGCGCGTCAGACGCTGCTCGACAATTCCTGGGCAAGCGGTGAGTTCTTATTCGAATTCGTGGTCAAAGGCCTTGTTACAGACCAATTCCATTTGGTGCGGATAGTTGGAAGGCACCGACACCAGAGGAGTCGTATGAAGCCATCCGGCCCCTCGACGTCCTATTGCTGCTCAAGCACCTGAAGCAGGGTGAGCAGTGCCGGGAATTCAGTGCGGGCGATTGTAGATATGTAACGATTCATAAACCATGTCTCATCCCGAAATAATTTTTATCCATTCCAGCAACAATCATTAACGGTTTTCGCAAAAGTGCGGCATCTTATCGAAATTCATTCTCAACAAAAACACCAAAATAAGTAGGGCTACCACGCGCAGTTCAGACAGTATCGAAAGCTCTGCCTCTGCCCTCTACCCTGCCTTAGCCCCCATGTGACAAGGGCTCTGGCAATTTGCCAAGGCCTGTTAAAACTGCCTGTTCCAGGTTGAGAGCGCTAAAGCCTGTTGCGAAATCAGAAGACCATTTTCATTGCGTCTACGCATACCAATCCGACACGCTGAAACGCCTTGCGACACTCGCGCTGTGACAACATGTCGCACATGCGCCGCACCCGTTCTTGTCGCGCATCAAGGTCTTTTTACCCGAGCCCTGAATGGCAAAACGCCCCGGCTCTCTCAACGAGGGCCGGGGCGTTTTCATGTGTTGCACAGCGATACCGCGAATGACCTCAGCGCAGTGCCTTGCGGTTGCGCGAAGTGAGCAATGGCACCAGCACCACCACCAGGACAAAGGCGATCAAAGCCCACTGTGCGAGCGACAGACCGAGGATCGGCGGGTACGGCGTGGAGCAGAAACCGTCGACCTGGAACCCCAGCGGGAAGATCTTCGCCAGCGGCAGACCATCGACAATCGGTTGCAACACATCAATGCCGCAGCTGACCGCCGGATAGAACTGGGTATAGACGTGATGCCCGGCTACGCCGACGCCTGCCAGGGCGCAGATCACCACCAGGGTTTCAAACACCGTGATGCTGCGGCGGGTGCGCATTGCCGCGCCGATGAACGCGAAGATCGCGATCAGCAACAAGGCATAACGTTGCAGGATGCACAGCGGGCACGGCGCCTCGCCCAGCACGATCTGCATGTACAGCGCGCCGCCAATCAGCGCCAGACAGATGATGCCCAGCAACACCAGGTAGCGCCGCTCACGGCCCAACCGCATCGTTTCCTCGCTCATTGCGTTTCCCTTCTAGATATCGATTGACCGGAAGTCTACACGCTGGCCCGGACCTTGGAGAGCCCGGGGCGTGTGGAACAGATGTCGGGGAATAAACGATAAGGTGGTTAAGAAGGGATTAAATTCGATCAGTTTCCAGAGATTTGCATGATCCCACGACCGCATCGCCAGCTGGCTGGCTCCCACAGTTGAATGCATACCAAAGTGGGAGCCAGCCTGCTGGCGATGCGGCTGCTCAGTCGCCGTAGATATCAGACTTGAAGTACTTCTCGGAAATCTTCTGGTACTCGCCGCTGGCGCGAATACCGTCGATGGCCGTGTTCAGTTGGCTGACCAATTCGGTGTTGCCCTTGCGCACGGCAATCCCGGCGCCCTCGCCTACGTATTTCGGATCCTTGAGCTCTGGCCCGACGAAGGCGTATCCCTTGCCGCGTGGCATCGACAGGAAGTCATTCAGCGGGATGGTGTCGGCGAAAATGGCGTCGAGGCGACCAGCCGCCAGGTCCATGTAGATCTCTTCGTTATTGCCGTAACGCTTGACAGTGATGCCCTTGGGTTCAAACACCTCGGTGGCATAACGGTCCGTGGTGGTCGCACGTTGCACGCCGACAGTCTTGCCTTTGAGGCTGGCGTACTGATCATCCACCACCGCGCCTTCCTTCATTACCAGGCGCGATGAGGTGAAGTAGTACTTGTGGGTGAAGTCCACCGACTTCTTGCGGTCTTCGTTGATGGTCATGGACGACAGCGCCATGTCGATTTTCTTCACTTTCAGGGAAGGAATCAGACCATCGAACTCACCTTCGACCCAGACGCACTTGACCTGCATCTGCGCGCAGAGGGCATTGCCGATGTCGTAGTCGAAACCGACGATTTCACCTTTGTCGGTTTTCGACGCGAACGGTGGGTAAGCCGCCTCGATGCCGATGCGCAGGGTTTTCTCGGCGGCAAACAGAGTGCTGCACGCCAACAGGCTCAGGGCCAGACCGGTGATGAGGGGGAATTTCTTCATGTTCGTTCTCTCGCGGGTTGTTGTTGGTTTGGCAAGACAGAAGAAAGAGCAGAAACAGGGGCACGCCTTTTTTTGTACTTATAATTCCATACTGGACTTTTATGTATTAGCCGTCAATTGGGGGGAACGCGGATGTGCCGGCCGGTGGTCGGGCGGTGAGTCAGGAAGGTATTGGGTGATGCAGATGGCCTCTTCGCGGGCAAGCCTCGCTCCTACAGGGTTTTGTGTCGTTCACATAATATGCGTATGACACAAAACCCTGTAGGAGCGAGGCTTGCCCGCGAAGGCGTACTCAAAGGCGCCGCAGGGGTTACTGCTTCCAGCGATCCGCCGCTGCATGATCACTGTCACGCCCTTCCACCCAACGCGCGCCTTCACGGGTGTTCTCTTTCTTCCAGAACGGTGCGCGGGTTTTCAGGTAGTCCATGACAAAAGCGCAGGCATCGAACGCGGCCTGGCGGTGGGCGCTGGCGGCGCCGACGAAGACGATCGGCTCACCCGGCTCAAGGGCGCCGATGCGGTGCAGCACTTCCAGCTTGAGCAACGGCCAGCGTTGTTCGGCCTCGATGGCGATCTTGCCGAGGGCCTTTTCGGTCATGCCCGGATAGTGCTCCAGGAACATCCCGGCCACGTCGAGCCCGTCATTGAAGTCGCGCACGTAACCGACAAAACTCACCACCGCACCGACGCCGACATTGGCGGCGTGCATGGCGTTGACTTCCGCCCCCGGATCGAACGCCGTGGACTGCACGCGAATCGCCATGGTTCAGCCCCCGGTCACGGTCGGAAAGAACGCCACTTCATCGCCATCACTTACCGGCTCGTCGAGTTGGCAGAGGTCTTCGTTGCGGGCGCACATCAGGTTCTGCTCGCTCAACACATCGGCGCCGTCACGCTTGGCCAGCAGCGCGCGAACGTCATCGACGGTGGCGAAATCACCTTCAACTTTCACTGAGTCAACGCCCAGTGCTTCTCTATAACGAGCGAAAAACTTCACGGTGAGGTTCATGACTGATCCGCCTGGTAATGACCGCTCTTGCCCCCGAGCTTCTCCAGCAACCGCACGCTCTCGATGGTCATGCCACGATCCACGGCCTTGCACATGTCATAAATCGTCAGCGCCGCGACACTGGCTGCGGTCAGCGCTTCCATTTCGACACCGGTCTGCCCGGACAACTTGCAGCTCGCGACGATGCGCACGGTGTCGTCGCCTTCGGCACTCAGTTCGACCTTGACGCCGGTGAGCAGCAACGGATGGCACAGAGGAATCAGATCGCTGGTTTTTTTCGCAGCCTGAATGCCGGCGATGCGCGCTACGGCGAACACATCACCCTTGGGGTGACCGCCGCTGACGATCATTTGCAGGGTTTCGGGCAGCATGCGCACCCGCGCTTGAGCGGTGGCTTCACGGAACGTTACGTCTTTTTCAGTGACGTCGACCATGTTGGCGCGACCTTGGGAATCGAGATGAGTCAGCACAGGGTTACTCCTGATCAAGAGCCTCGATTGTAAACCTGTGGGTCAATCTTCCGCACGTTTGATTATCAGGTCACCCAATTCCCTTGTAGGAGCGAGACCGGCTTGCCGGCGATGGTGTGTCAGTCACCGCGGTGTCGACTGACACACCATCGCGAGCAGGCTCGCTCCTACAGGGGGGTGTGTGTGGGGCATGAAAAACCGGGCGGCTTTTGGGCCGCCCGGTTTTTTGGTGAAGGTTACAGATGCGATTCGGCGTATTCGGCCAGAATCGAACGAGGCACCCCTTGCAGGGTGATGTGCACACCGTTGGGGAAATCCTTGAAACGTTCAGTCAGGTAGGTCAGCCCGGAGCTGGTCGCGGACAGGTAAGGGGTGTCGATCTGCGCCAGGTTACCCAGGCACACCACTTTGGAACCGGCGCCGGCACGGGTGATGATGGTTTTCATCTGGTGCGGCGTGAGGTTCTGGCATTCGTCGATCAAAATCAGGCTCTGCTGGAAGCTGCGACCCCGGATGTAGTTGAGGGATTTGAACTGCAACGGCACTTTGCTGAGGATGTAATCGACGCTGCCATGGGTGTTTTCGTCATCCATGTGCAAGGCTTCGAGGTTGTCGGTGATGGCGCCCAGCCACGGCTCCATTTTTTCCGCTTCGGTGCCGGGCAGGAAACCGATCTCCTGGTCCAGGCCCTGAACGCTGCGCGTCGCGATGATCCGGCGATAGCGCTTGCTGACCATGGTCTGCTCGATTGCCGCCGCCAGTGCCAGGATGGTTTTGCCGGAACCGGCCGCACCCGACAGGTTGACCAGGTGAATATCCGGATCGAGCAAGGCGTACAGCGCCAGACTCTGATAGATGTCACGCGGTTTCAGGCCCCAGGCTTCCTGGTGCAACAGGGGTTCCTGATGCAGGTCGAGAATCAGCAGCTTGTCTTCGTCGATCTCCTTGATCCAGCCGACAAAGCCCTGCTCGTCAATGATGAACTCGTTGATGTGAACGGCCGGCAGGTTGTCGGTCAGCTTCACCTGGTGCCAGGTGCGGCCGTGGTCCTGGCGGGTTTCGACATTACTCACGCGATCCCAGAAGGACCCGTCCATGTTGTGATAACCGTTGGGCAACAGCGAAACGTCGTCAACCAGTTGGTCAGTGCTGTAGTCCTCGGCCGCGATCCCGCAGGCACGGGCCTTGAGGCGCATGTTGATGTCTTTGGTGACCAACACCACGGGCAGCTTTGGCGCGCGCGCGTGCAGGTCGATCAACTGGTTGATGATGATGTTGTCGTTCAGGTGCTCGGGAAGAATGATGTTCGGTTCGGCACGTTTGCTCATCAGAATTGACAGCAAACCCTTGGGCCCACTTTTGCCACGCTGGATCGGCACCCCCAGCTCAACGTCTTCAGGGCTGGCTTCGCCCAGGGTCTTGTCGATCAGGCGAATCGCCTGACGGCATTCCGCAGCCACGCTGTGATGCCCGCTCTTGAGCTTGTCCAGCTCTTCAAGCACGGTCATCGGAATCGCGACGTGGTGTTCTTCGAAGTTCAGCAGGGCGTTTGGATCGTGAATCAATACGTTGGTATCGAGTACATAAAGGATTGGCTGGTTGGAGGAAGAACTACGTCCGTGATCATCCATACTCGGTCACCTTTGTGGGAGCCATTCGACGCAATACCTTGGCGGTGCTGCGCCTCGAAGTGACTGCCGAATTCACCTGCGGGGACTCAAGTGAACTGCATCCATAGCTGGGTCTTGGGAGACGCCACCTGTGTTGCAGGTTTCGGCGGTCTGTCTTCGTAATACTCCAAAACATGTGACAGAAAAAAGCACTTTGACGCTTTTTTGAAGTTTATTTTTCAGAGTGACGAATAGCCCTTGGCCTGCAGGCAATGTGCCGTTAAAGTCGGAAGTCCGCCTGCACTGAATTTCCCTCCAAAATCGCCCTTCCCCCAATGTTTATGGGCTTTCCCGCTTTCAGCGAAACGCATCCTGACAATCTTCCCAACCGATCCCGCTGAGCGCCGTTTGCGTGACAAGCCAGGGCATCGCCGTTTTCACGCCGTCCTGCTTAATGTTGAAATTGATCACCCCATGCCGCCACAACAGCATCAGGGTCAGCACGCGCTGCGCGCTCTGACTGGCCTTGAGTTTGCCGGCGCCGTCCTGGGCATCGATGTCCCACAGCGCCACTTGCAGGCCCTGGGACCTGAAGAAGCCTTGCGCGTCTGAACGGCGCTGACCATCGGGCGGACGAAACAGCGGCACGTAGTTCTCCGGCAATTTGCTTTTGACCAGTTCGGCGCTGCGCCGCACCGAGTCCTGCCAGTCCTGCCAATAGCTGTGGGAGCGAAACTCCCAGCCTTGCACGCCGATGCACTGCGCCGAGTAAGTGGCCTGCAGGTTGGCGACGGAACGATCGCTCAGACGCGCCTGAATGTCCTTGCCAAGGACGAAAAACGTGCCCGTCATGTTGGCCTTGCGCAGGTACTCGGTGACCCATGCCGTGTTGTCCGGCGCGGCATTGGCGGCGCTGTCGAAGGTCAACAGGAACAGTCGGTCATGCATTTGCTCGCCGTTGCGCTCGTAGTCGCCAAAACGATCGATTTCGCTGCTGGTTTGCGGAAACAGCGCAGCCTTGCGCAATTGCTCGTCGAGGTACTGCGCATGGAACAGCCGGCTCGGCTCGGACCATTTGATGTAGTAGCTGTCGGCGCTGACCTGAAACTTGGCGGCTTGCTCACGCAAGGTGGCCATGTCCTCCACCAGATAACACCAGGAAGCGTCCTGATCGCAGCTCTGTTGAGCGAAGTTGTAGTTGGTCAGCAGTCGTTGCCACATGCGCTGGCGCAGATGGTTGACCGAATCCGGATTGATCGTGCGCAGGCCCAGGCGCTGGGCCAGGCTTGCGTCATCCAGCGACTCGCTGGCCAGCAGCACGCGCGCGAACATCAGTATCTCTGCCCGCGAGGCGACATCGAACAGCGTCGGGTTGCTGAGCTGTTCAGGCCAGGTGCTGCGATCGAGCGTCGCCACATCGCCCGGCGCCGCCAGGGCACCGAAACTCAACAGCCACGCCGAAAAAAGAAAAACGATACGCAATGGGATGTCTCCAGAACAAAACCCGCGCGGCACTATAGCTGATCCGGCATTAGCGCCACGATCTCCTGTAGGAGCGAGGCTTGCCCGCGAAAGCGGTGTATCAGTTACCGATGATGCCGACTGACACACCGCCTTCGCGGGCAAGCCTCGCTCCTACAGGGGATTGCGCAAAGCCGTCGATCACCTATGGACTTGATAGCTGGAGTCAACACGGACAACCCCCTAGAATCGCCCCACGATTAAAGGAGACGACTTCATGCTGATGGTGATTTCCCCCGCCAAGACCCTCGATTACGAAACACCGCCGGCCACCCAGCGCTTCACCCAGCCGCAATACCTCGACCATTCCCAGGAGCTGATCCTGCAATTGCGCGACCTGACGCCGGCGCAGATCAGCGAGCTGATGCATGTCTCCGATAAGATCGGCGGGCTCAACGCCGCGCGTTTCGGCAGCTGGACCCCGGCGTTCACGCCTGAAAACGCCAAACAGGCCCTGCTGGCGTTCAAGGGTGACGTTTATACCGGTCTCAACGCGCAAACCTTCAGCGAAGCCGATTTCGATTACGCCCAGCAGCATCTGCGCATGCTGTCCGGCCTGTATGGCCTGTTGCGTCCACTGGACCTGATGCAGCCGTACCGTCTGGAAATGGGCACCAAATTGCCCAACGCCCGTGGCAAGGACCTGTATGCCTTCTGGGGCACGCGCATCAGCGAATGGTTGAACGAAGCCCTGGCCGATCAGGGCGATGATGTGCTGCTGAACCTGGCGTCCAACGAGTATTTCTCGGCGGTCAAACGCAGCGCCCTGAATGCCCGCATCATAAATACCGAGTTCAAGGACCTGAAAAACGGTCAGTACAAGATCATCAGCTTCTACGCGAAAAAGGCCCGGGGCATGATGAGCCGCTTCGTCATCGAAGAACGCATCAACGACCCCGCCGCACTCAAGCAGTTTGACGTTCAGGGCTATCGGTACAGTGCCGAGCAGTCTAAACCGGACAACCTGGTGTTCCTGCGCGATCACGCCCCCGAGTAAATGCACCCGGTCGGTGCACGACCGCAAAAGCGTCGTGCACCGCCTTCAAATCTCCAAACAATCCCCCACCTTTTCCGCCAGTTATTTGGCGCCATTTTTCAAGCAATCAAAATCCTAACTTTAGTTTCACTCGACTTTCGTGATTTTTTTCAGTAGTGGCACTAAAAAAAATTATCAGTAGTGGCATAAAACTATCTAATCCAACGACGACCCTATGTATCAAGGGTGAAACAGCCGTTGCTATCAATATGAAAGCAGTGCCATCTTTTTCAATATTTCAAGAAATTTCAGAATTCGCGATGGGTGGACTGGAACTATGTCCAAATGCGTAGCTCATACCACCGGTAACCATTATCTCTGAACATGTACGAGATAACTTACGCAGAGAAGAGATTCACGTAGCGAAGTTGTCACAATAACTTCGGCTACATAATCCCTGATTTGGGCAATATCTGAAGGAAAGGAGATAACGCATCACTACTATCCCCTACACGGCCAAGGCAGCGCCCCTATAAACGTGCTCACCTGAGCACCAAACCGCTTGATTTACGGGCTTTCGGCCTGGCATTGAGCGCGCAAGACCTTTGCACGAAGGACCTCGACCAGAGGACTCGGCTGCATAACAGGGCAAGTCATAATAATAAGGCCTGGTTACGCACACCTTGAGTGCACTTATTTAGACACTCGGAACTTAGCATGCCTGTACACGGCATTGTGGCGCCTGACTGCCGCACTTCCGAGCGCACTACAACTGCTGAACACACTTAATTCCGGCCATGTAATGGCTTGTTGAACACAGTCTTGTTAACGAGAGGTAAATGCGATGCGCATCAGCATATTTGGTTTGGGTTACGTCGGTGCAGTATGTGCCGGTTGCCTGTCTGCACGGGGCCATGACGTCGTTGGCGTCGATGTCGCCAAAGACAAGATCGATATGATCAACGCCGGTAAATCACCGATTGTTGAACCGGGCTTGGGCGAACTGCTGGCCAAGGGTATCGAGACCGGTCGACTGCGCGGTACGACCAACTTCGCGGAAGCGATTCGCGACACCGACCTGTCGATGATCTGCGTCGGCACGCCGAGCAAGAAGAACGGCGACCTGGAACTGAACTACATCGAAGCCGTGTGCCGCGAGATCGGTTTTGTCCTGCGTGACAAGACCACCCGCCACACCATCGTGGTTCGCAGCACCGTTTTGCCGGGCACTGTCGCAAACGTTGTCATCCCGATTCTCGAAGACTGCTCCGGCAAGAAAGCCGGTGTTGATTTCGGTGTGGCGGTGAACCCTGAGTTCCTGCGCGAAAGCACCGCGATCGCCGACTACGACCTGCCACCGATGACCGTCATCGGCGAATTCGACAAGGCGTCCGGCGACGTTCTGCAATCGCTGTACGAAGAACTCGACGCGCCGATCATCCGCAAGGACATCGCCGTTGCCGAGATGATCAAGTACACCTGCAACGTGTGGCACGCCACCAAGGTGACCTTCGCCAACGAAATCGGCAACATCGCCAAGGCGTGCGGCGTCGATGGTCGTGAAGTGATGGAAGTGGTCTGCCAGGACAAGACACTGAACCTGTCCCAGTACTACATGCGCCCTGGTTTCGCCTTCGGCGGTTCGTGCCTGCCCAAAGACGTGCGCGCCCTGACCTACCGCGCCGGCGCCCTGGACGTGGAATCGCCGCTGCTGAACTCGCTGATGCGCAGCAACGAATCCCAGGTGCAGAACGCCTTCGACATCGTTTCCAGCCACGACAAACGCAAAGTCGCCCTGCTGGGCCTGAGCTTCAAGGCCGGCACCGACGACCTGCGCGAAAGCCCGCTGGTTGATCTGGCAGAAATGCTGATCGGCAAAGGCTACGACCTGAGCATCTACGACGCCAACGTCGAATACGCCCGCGTTCACGGTGCGAACAAGGACTACATCGAGTCGAAGATTCCTCACGTCTCGTCCTTGCTCAACTCCGACTTCGACGAAGTGATCAACAACTCCGACGTGATCATCCTCGGCAACCGTGACGAGAAATTCCGCGCCCTGGCGCAGAACGCTCCGCACGGCAAGCAAGTGATCGACCTGGTCGGCTTCATGTCGAAAGCCACCAGCGTGAGTGGCCGCACCGAAGGCATCTGCTGGTAACACGCCGCGCTCTGTAGGAGCCAGGCTTGCCGGCGAACCAGGCGCCCCGGTGTGTCAGGCAGGCAGCCTTCGCGGGCAAGCCTCGCTCCTACAGTTTTTACGCCTGCCTTAACCCATTCGGGCCTCGCCCGAGATCGAGACGGATGCAGATTATGCACAGGCTAAAGCACGGCCTACTTCAGGCCGCCGGTTGGCTGTTTTACTTAAGTATTTTGATGGGCATCGCCATGGCGTTGCCTGTGTCCACGTTCGACTCCGAGTCGAAGGACTTCATTTTCCTGATCGGTATCGTCGGTATCTGGCGCTACTCGATGGGTGCCACGCACTTTCTGCGCGGCATGCTGTTTCTGTACGTGGTCTACCCGCACCTGCGGCGCAAAGTGCGCAAGCTGGGTAAAGCGGCAGACCCGTCCCATGTGTTTTTGATGGTCACCAGTTTCCGTATCGACGCGCTGACCACCGCACAGGTCTACGCCTCGGTGATCCGTGAAGCGATCGACTGCGGCCTGCCGACCACCATGGTCTGCTCCATCGTGGAAATGTCCGATGAGAAGCTGGTGAAAAGCCTGTGGACCAAGATGAATCCACCCGAGCGCGTCAAGCTCGACTTCGTGCGCATTCCCGGCACCGGCAAGCGTGATGGCCTGGCCTACGGTTTCCGCGCCATCTCCCGTCACCTGCCGGACGACCGCGCCGTGGTGGCTGTGATCGATGGCGACACCGTGCTCGCCGAAGGCGTCGTGCTCAAGACCGTGCCGTGGTTCCAGCTGTTCGGCAATGTCGGCGGCCTGACCACCAACGAGTTCTGCGAAGTACGCGGCGGCTACATCATGAGCGAGTGGCACAAACTGCGCTTCGCCCAGCGTCACATCAACATGTGCTCGATGGCCTTGTCCAAGCGCGTGCTGACCATGACCGGCCGCATGTCGGTGTTCCGCGCAACGGTCGTGACCAACCCGGACTTCATCGCCGATGTGGAAAGCGACTCGCTGCAACATTGGCGCCTGGGCCGCTTCAAGTTCCTCACCGGTGACGACAAGTCGAGCTGGTTCAGCCTGATGCGCCTGGGCTACGACACGTTCTACGTGCCCGACGCGGCGATCCACACCGTGGAACACCCGCCGGAAAAAAGCTTCATCAAGGCCAGCCGCAAACTGATGTTCCGCTGGTACGGCAACAACCTGCGCCAGAACTCCCGCGCCCTGGGCCTGGGGATGAAGCGCCTCGGCCTGTTCACCTCGGTGGTGCTGTTCGATCAGCGTGTATCGATGTGGACGTCCTTGCTGGGCCTGACCGTCGCGCTCATCGCGTCGTTCAAGTACGGCACCGCGTTCATCCTCGTTTACCTGCTGTGGATCGGCATCACCCGCCTGATCCTGACCCTGCTGCTGTCCTGCTCCGGTCACCGGATCGGCCCGGCTTACCCGGCGATTCTCTATTACAACCAGATCGTCGGCGCGCTGGTGAAAATCTACGTGTTCTTCCGCCTCGACCAACAGTCCTGGACTCGCCAGCCCACTTCCCTGACCCGTGATCTCGCCAGCTTTCAACGTTGGTTCAACACCTGGTCGTCTCGGACCATGACCTTCTCCGCCGGCAGCATTTTTGTCGCCGTGCTGCTGATGATGGTCTGACCGCCCCCTTATTGAATTAACCAGGAAATCGCCCCTATGAATACCGCCGTCAACGCCAATGTAGTGCATGAATCCGAAGCCCAGCGCCAACACGCCCGAGTGAAAATTCCGGCCAAGCTGCGTTTCTTCGGTCCGGACCGCACGCCGGTTGAAGCCCGGATCCTCGACCTCTCCGCCGGCGGCCTGGCGTTCAACGCCGGTCAGCTGCCGCTGAAGGTCGGCGATGTGCACAAGGCTCGCCTGCAGTTCGTCATCGATAACCTCGGCCTGGCCATGGACGTAGAGATGCAAGTGCGCTCCTTCGACCGCCAGACCGGCCGTGCCGGTTGCCAGTTCCAGAACCTGGAACCGCAAGACATCTCGACCCTGCGCCACCTGATCACTTCGCACCTGGCCGGCGACATCGTCAGCATGGGTGAAGTGCTGGCGACCCTGCAGCGCGACAACTTCACCAAAGCGCGCAAGGTCAAGGATGGCGGCCACGGCATGACCGCGTTCGGTCGCCTGCGCGCCGTGACCTTCAGCCTGGGGATTTTCCTCGTCGGTCTGGCGGCGTTCGGTTTCATTTTCAAATCGGTGTACGGCATGTACTTCGTCAGCCACGCGCAGGCAGGTCTGGTCAGCGTGCCGGGTATGAGCATCACCATGCCGCGTGACGGCACCGTGCAAAGCCTGATCAAGGCCGACGGCGTTGCCGCAAAAGGCGCTCCGCTGGCAACGTTCAGCACCAGCATGCTCGACGTGCTCAAGGGCCACCTTGACGACAATCAACTGCAACCGGCCAAGGTTGAAGAACTGTTCGGCAAGCAAATGACCGGCACCCTGACCTCGCCATGCGATTGCACCGTGGCCCAGCAACTGGTCGCCGACGGTCAGTACGCCAGCAAGGGCGACGTGATCTTCCAACTGGTGCCGCGTAACAGCGAAGCCAACGTTGAAGCGCGCTTCTCCTATCGCCAGTTCAGCGACGTGCGCCCAGGCACCAACGTCAACTTCCAGATTGCCGGCGAAGACAAAACCCGCACCGGCAAGATCGTCAGCAGCACCAGCCTGA
Source organism: Pseudomonas sp. BF-R-01 (assembly GCF_019946615.1). Classification (NCBI taxonomy): domain Bacteria; kingdom Pseudomonadati; phylum Pseudomonadota; class Gammaproteobacteria; order Pseudomonadales; family Pseudomonadaceae; genus Pseudomonas; species Pseudomonas sp. BF-R-01. The sequence goes on along the minus strand of NZ_JAGYFX010000028.1, from coordinate 27,033 downwards.
AAAGCGCCGACCTGTCGTCCGACATCCGCGTGCTGATCCAGCCGGACGAACCGCTGGACAGCAAGTTCGCCGGTCGCCCGGTTGAAGTGAACAGTGACCGTGGCCCGAACCTGAACTGGCTGATCGATAAAGCCATGGCTTCCGGTCTTTAAGTCGAGGACATGCCTGTGACGACTCCTACCTTGAACACACCGCAGACCCTGTGGGAGCGAGCCTGCTCGCGATGGGATCAACGCGGTTCAACTGATGCACCGCGCAGCCTGAATCGCCAGCAGGCTGGCTCCCACATTGGAACAGTGTGTGCCTTGGCATTGGCCGTCAGCCTGGCCGGTTGCGCCGGTCTGCCCGACCAGCGTCTGGCCAATGAAGCGCTCAAGCGCGGCGACACCGCGCTGGCTCAGCAGAACTACAAGCAACTGGCCGAGCTGGGCTACAGCGAGGCCCAAGTAGGCCTCGCCGATATCCAGGTCGACAGCCGCGACCCGGCGCAGGTCAAGCAGGCCGAGGCGACTTACCGCGCGGCGGCCGACGTTTCGCCGCGAGCGCAGGCTCGCCTGGGTCGCTTGCTGGTGGCCAAACCCGGCTCCACCGAAGCCGAACAGCACGAAGCTGAAGCCCTGCTGAAAAAGGCTTCGGCCAATGGCGAAGGCAACACGCTGATCCCGCTGGCGATGCTGTACCTGCAATACCCGCACAGTTTCCCCAACGTCAACGCGCAACAGCAGATCAGCCAATGGCGCGCCGAAGGCAAACCGGAAGCCGGCCTGGCCCAGGTGCTGCTCTATCGCACCCAAGGCACTTACGACCAGCACCTGGACGAAGTCGCAACGATCTGCAAAGCGGCGTTGAACACCACCGACATCTGCTACGTCGAGCTGGCCACGGTTTACCAGAAACAAGGCAAACCGGAACAGCAAGCCGAGCTGATCAAGCAGATGCAAGCGGCACATACCCGTGGCACCGTTTCCGCTCAGCGCGTGGACAGCGTCGCTCGTGTGCTCGGTGATGCAAGCCTGGGCAAGACCGACGAAAAAACAGCTCAGGCACTGCTCGAAGACATCGCCCCCGCCTACCCCGCTTCGTGGGTCAGCCTGGCGCAATTGCTCTACGACTTCCCGGAACTCGGCGACGTCGACATGATGATGAAGTACCTGGACAACGGCCGCGCCGCTGACCAGCCGCGCGCCGAACTGTTGCTCGGCAAGCTCTACTACGAAGGCAAATGGGTGCCGGCCGACGCGAAAGTCGCCGAAGCACATTTCCAGAAAGCCGTCGGCAAGGAAGTCGCCGCCGATTACTACCTCGGCCAGATCTACCGTCGCGGTTACCTGGGCAAGGTCTATTCGCAGAAGGCACTGGACCACTTGCTGACCGCTGCGCGCAACGGCCAGAACAGCGCCGACTTCGCCATCGCCCAGCTGTTTTCCCAAGGCAAGGGCACCAAGCCCGACCCGCTTAACGCTTATGTCTTCAGCCAATTGGCCAAGGCCCAGAACACTCCGCAGGCCACCGAGCTTGCGCAAACTCTCGAAGCCCAACTGCCGCCTGCCCAGCTGGCCGAGGCCCAACGCCTGTTGAAACAAGAACAGGCCGTTCGTGGTGCCTTGAGCCAGAACACGCTGGAACTGCATGCCCTGCAAGAAGAAGACGGCGAGGAATCCCTATGAAGTTGAATCCATTCATGAAGGCCGGTATCGGCCTGACGTTTGCGCTGATCTGGTCTTGCCCGACCCTGGCGGCAATCACCGAAACCAAGAATTTCGGTCTGGACGTAAAAATCACCGGCCAGTCCGAAGACGACCGTGACCTCGGCACTGCCAGCGGCGGCGACGTCAATGGCGTCGGTCTCGACCTGCGTCCCTGGGTCTACGGCGAAAGCGGCGCGTGGAGCGCCTACGCCATGGGTCAGGCCGTGACGTCCACCGACATCATCGAAACCGACACCTTGCAGCAGTCCGACAGCGACGGCACCCAGACCACCGACAACGGTGATCGCAAGACCAAGAAAAACTACCTGGCGATGCGCGAATTCTGGGTTGGCTACAGCGGCCTGACGCCATATCCGGGCGAGCAGTTGAAGCTCGGTCGTCAACGCCTGCGCAACGACGACGGCCAATGGCGCGACACCAACATCGAAGCCCTGAACTGGACCTTCGACACCACACTGTTGCGCGCCAACGTCGGCGTCGCCGAACGTTTCAGCGAATACCGCACCGACCTCAAAGAGTTGGCGCCGAAAGACAAGGATCGCTTGCACCTCTACGCCGACGCGGCGTATCAGTGGACACCGGGCAACTGGGTCGGCATTCGCGGTCATCACACCCACGATGACGGCAAGCTCGATTACCCGGAACCGGGTGTGCCCGGCGACTCGCTGGACAAGAAACAGAACGGCGACATCAGCTGGCTCGGCCTCACCGCTGACAGCGACGCCTACAACTACCGCAACACCAACACCGTCAATTACTGGGGCAGCGTCACCGGCATGAGCGGCGACACCGACACGGTGAATCAGCTCAACGCCGATGGCTCGCGCCCGACGGAAGCCAAGCGCGGTGAAGACCTCAACGGCTGGGCCACCGATATCGGCGTGCGCCTGCGCCTCGATCCGCAATGGCAAGTGGGTGCAGCCTATGCCCGCGCCAGTGCCGATTACGAACAGAACGGCCTGGAAAGCAACCGCTCGAACTACACCGGTACTCGCTCGCGGGTTCACCGTTTCGGCGAAGCGTTCCGTGGCGAAATGAACAACATGCAGACCGCTACGTTGTTCGGTTCGTGGATGCTCAACGACGAATACGACGCCAGCGTGATCTACCACAAGTTCTGGCGCGTTGACGGCAACAAGCCGGTCGGCAGCAACGGCATCAACGCCGTCGAGAACGACACCGATCCAACCGGCGCGATTCTCTCCAGCACGTCCCTGCCGCTGGAAGATGGCAACAAAGACCTCGGCCAGGAAATGGACCTTGTGGTCACCAAGTACTTCAAGCAAGGCCTGTTGCCTGCCGCGCTGAGCCAGTCGATCGACGAACCGTCGGCCCTGGTGCGCTTGCGTGGCGGTGTGTTCAAGCCGGGCGATGCCTATGGCAAAGAAGTCGACTCGTACATGCACCGCGCGTTCATCGACGTGATCTGGCGCTTCTGATGCGAACCGCTAAGGGAGTTCCTGACATGAACAGTCCGAAGAGAGGCTCGTTGACCTTGCTGGCCGGCGCGATGCTGCTGGCAAGCTCGGCTTGCTTCGCCAACGTGGAACCGGCGGCTCCTAACCCGTTGAAGCCGGTAACCATGGCCAAGGAACTGCAGCAGGCCAAGACCTACACCGTCAGCAGCGCCCCGACCGCGCCGCTGGAACTGGAAAAGCCGACACTGCCAGACACCGCCGGCTACACCGCCGACGCCATCGCCGCGAAAATCGTGCGCACCAAGGCCGGCAAAATCAGTGTGCGTCGGATGATGCAAGAGAACGCGCTGAAGGACTTCATCGGCGGCGACAACAAGATGGCCGAATGGGTGGTGCGTCAGCACGGTATCCCGCAGGCGATCTTCATCGACGACGGCTACATGAACCTCAAGGACCTGGCGAAGAAGCTGCCCAAGCAGTACTTCAGCGAAACCTCGCCGGGCGTGTTCCTGGCGAAGTTGCCGATTGTGGTCGGTGAGAAAGGCATCCTCGAAATCGACAAGCAGACCCAGGAATTGCGCCTGTCCCAAGAGGCCGGTTCATTCCTGGTCAACGACGGCCAGCTGTTTGTGCGCGACACCAAAATCACTGGCTGGCGCGAGAAGGACAACGGCCCGGCGACGTTCAAGTCGCCGAAGGAATTCCGTCCGTTCCTGCTGGCCTGGGGCGGCACCCAGACCTACATCGCCAACAGCAAGATGGCCAGTTTCGGCTACGCCAACAGTAAGTCGTATGGCGTGAGTATTTCCCAGTACACGCCGAACATGGCCAAGGTGCTCAAGCGTCCTGAACCGACCGGCTGGATCGTCGGCTCCGAGTTCTCGGACATGTGGTACGGCTTCTACTGCTACGAAACCCGCGACTTCGTGGTCAAGGGCAACACCTACAAAGACAACATCGTCTACGGCATCGACCCGCATGACCGTTCGCACGGTCTGATCATCGCCGACAACACCGTTTACGGGACCAAGAAGAAGCACGGGATCATCATTTCCCGTGAGGTCAACGACAGCTTCATCTTCAACAACCGCAGCTACGACAACAAGTTGTCGGGCCTGGTGATCGACCGGAACAGCGTCAACAACATCATCGCCTACAACGAGATCTACAAGAACCACACCGACGGCATCACCCTCTACGAGAGTGCCGACAACCTGCTGTGGGCGAACAAGGTGATCAGCAACCGTCGCCACGGCATCCGCATTCGTAACAGCGTGAACATTCGCCTGTACGAAAACCTGTCCATGGCCAACGGCCTGACCGGCGTCTACGGCCACATCAAGGACCTGAGCGACACCGACCGGGACATCAAGCTCGACCCGTTCGATGCCCAGGTGTCGCTGATCGTTGTCGGCGGTGAACTGGCCGGCAACGGCAGTGGCCCGCTGTCCATCGACTCGCCGCTGAGCGTCGAGCTGTATCGCGTGTCCATGCTTGCCCCGACCAAATCCAGCGGCATCAGCTTCAGCGGGATTCTCGGCGAGCGTCAGGATGAAATTCTCGACCTGCTGGTACGCCAGCAGAAAGCCGTGCTGATCGACCCTGTCGAACGCCAGACCGAAATGCGGGACTGAGGATAATTTTATGCACCCACACTTGATCAAATTACTCAGCCTGTCGGCCCTGACCGCCGGCATTCTCGCGGCCAGCGGCGGCGTTCGTGCAGATGAAGCCAAAGCGCCGACCTTCAGCGCCGAACCGTGCTGCAACCTGTGCCCCGAAGCCCACGACGCGAAGAACTACACCACGCGTTATCAGCAGAACTTCACCACGCTGGTGCAGGCTCAGGGTGACTGGTTGTTCCGTACGCAAGAAGACTTGCGCACCGAATTCGACACCACCCCCGCCGGCTACAAACGCATGAAAGAACTGCACGATGCGTTCAAGAGCAAAGGCGTGGAGCTGGTGATTGTTTACCAACCCACTCGTGGCCTGGTGAACCGCAACAAGCTCAACCCGGAAGACAAGGCCAGGTTCGATTTCGACAAGGCGCTGAGAAACTACAAGACCATGCTCGGCCGCTTTGCCGCCATGGGTTACGTGGTGCCGGACCTGTCGCCGCTGACCAACGAATCGCTGCCCGATACCCTGCCCGCCCACGACTTCTACTTCCGTGGCGATCAGCACTGGACTCCGTATGGCGCCCAGCGCACGGCAAAAATCGTCGGCGAGAAAATCAAGCAACTGCCTGAGTTTGCCGGCATTCCCAAGCGTGAATTCGAGAGCCACAAGTCGGGTCGCATGGGCAAGACCGGAACGTTACACAACATGGCCGGTCAACTCTGTGGCACCAGCTACGCGATCCAGTACATGGATCAATTCACTACCGAGCCAAAAGGCGAAGCAGCGGATGGCGATCTGTTCAGTGATTCCGGCAACCCGGAAATCACCCTGGTCGGCACCAGCCACAGTGGCAAGAACTACAACTTCGCCGGTTTCCTCGAAGAGGCCATCGGCGCCGACATCCTCAACGTGGCGTTCCCCGGCGGTGGCCTGGAAGGTTCGATGCTGCAGTACCTGGGCAGCGAAGAGTTCCAGACCAAGCCACCGAAGATTCTGATCTGGGAGTTCTCGCCGCTCTATCGCCTCGACCAGGAAACCATCTACCGCCAGATGATGGCGCTGCTGGACAACGGTTGCGAAGGCAAGGATGCACAGATGTCCGGCAGCACCACGTTGAAACCGGGCAAGAACGAATTGATGGTCAACAGCAAGAACCTGAACCTGCAAAACAGCAGTCACCAGGTCGACATCCGTTTCGCCGATCCGTCGGTGAAAACCCTGCAAGCCACCCTCTGGTACATGAACGGTCGCCACGAGGACATCAAGATCGAAAAACCGGAAACCTCCGACACCGACGGGCGTTTCGCCTTTGAGTTGCGCACGGACGAAGACTGGGCCTCGCAGAATCTGCTGGCCGTCGAAATCCAGGGTCCTGAAGCAGGTGCCGCGCAGCAGAAAGTCGAAGCGAAAATCTGCAAACGCAACGTGTTCCCGAGTGCCGAGCAGCGTACTGCTTCGGTCGGGCAATGAGGCAATCATGCAAACCCGAACTTTGAAAAAACTACTCGCGCCCTCCCTGCTGACGCTGGCCATGTTCGCCGGCGCCACCCAGGCCGCCGCGCCGCTGCGTCCGCCACAGGGTTACTTCGCGCCGATTGAAAAAGTCAAAACCGGCGACAGCAAAGAAGGCTGTGACGCGATGCCGACGCCGTACACCGGCGCGCTGCAATTTCGCAGCAAATACGAAGGTTCCGACAAGGCCCGTTCGACCCTGAACGAGGTATCGGAAAAAGCCTTCCGCGACACCACCGCCGACATCACCAAGATCGAGCGCGGCACCAGCAAGCGCGTGATGCAGTTCATGCGTGACGGTCGCCCGGAACAGCTCGAATGCACGCTGAACTGGTTGACCGCCTGGGCCAAGGCCGATGCGTTGATGTCCAAAGACTTCAACCACACCGGCAAATCGATGCGCAAATGGGCGTTGGGCAGCATGGCGTCTTCGTACATCCGCCTGAAATTCTCCGACTCGCATCCGTTGGCGAACCACCAGCAAGAGTCGCAGTTGATTGAAGCCTGGTTCAGCAAAATGGCCGATCAGGTGGTCAGCGATTGGGACAACCTGCCGCTGGAACAAACCAACAACCACTCGTACTGGGCCGCCTGGTCGGTGATGGCAACGTCCGTCGCCACCAACCGCCGCGACCTGTTCGACTGGGCCGTGAAGGAATACAAGGTCGGCGCCAATCAGGTCGACGCCCAAGGCTTCTTGCCCAACGAACTCAAGCGCCAGCAACGCGCCCTCGCCTATCACAACTACGCCCTGCCACCGCTGGCGATGATCGCCAGTTTCGCTCAGGTCAACGGTGTGGATCTGCGTCAGGAAAACAACGGCGCGTTGAAACGTTTGGGTGATCGAGTGCTCGCCGGGGTTAAAGACCCCGACATCTTCGAGAACAAGAACGGCAAGGAACAGGACATGACCGACCTCAAGGTCGACTCGAAATTCGCCTGGCTCGAACCGTTCTGCACGCTCTACACCTGCTCGCCGGATGTGCTTGAGAAAAAGCACGAGATGCAGCCGTTCAAGACCTTCCGCCTCGGGGGTGACCTGACCAAGGTCTACGACCCGGCGAACGAAAAAGGCAAAGGTTCTTAACGCATAACCCTTGTAGGAGCGAGGCTTGCCCGCGAAGAACGATGACACGGTTCATCAGTTCCACCGCGTAACGGCCTTCGCGGGCAAGCCTCGCTCCTACAAGGATCGCGGTGGTTTGAATGCAATACATCTCCCCCGTTTTTTCGTGGGGGGGTTTGGGGGGGCTGCGGCCCTTGACTGTTGGTTAAACATGGAGAGACCGGGATGGTATTTTCATCCAACGTGTTCCTGTTTTTGTTCCTGCCGATCTTTCTCGGCATGTACTACTTGAGCGGAATACGCTATCGCAACCTGCTGCTGCTGATCGCCAGCTATGTGTTCTATGCCTGGTGGCGCGTGGACTTCCTGGCGTTGTTCGCCGCCGTCACGCTGTGGAACTACTGGATCGGCCTCAAAGTCGGCGCCGCAGGCGTTCGGACCAAACCGGCCCAGCGCTGGCTGCTGCTCGGCGTGGCCGTCGACCTGTGCATTCTCGGCTACTTCAAGTACGCCAACTTCGGTGTCGACAGCATCAACGCGATGATGACGTCGGTGGGTCTGTCGCCGTTCATCCTGACCCACGTGCTGTTGCCGATCGGGATCTCGTTCTACATCTTCGAGTCCATCAGCTACATCATCGACGTCTACCGTGGTGACACCCCGGCAACACGCAACCTGATCGACTTTGCGGCGTTCGTGGCGATCTTCCCGCACCTGATTGCCGGCCCGGTATTGCGTTTCCGCGACCTCGCCGACCAGTTCAACAACCGCACCCATACCCTCGACAAGTTCTCCGAGGGCTGCACGCGGTTCATGCAGGGTTTCATCAAGAAGGTCTTCATCGCCGACACCCTCGCGGTGGTGGCCGACCATTGCTTCGCCTTGCAGAACCCGACCACGGGCGATGCCTGGCTCGGCGCGCTGGCGTACACCGCGCAGTTGTATTTCGACTTCTCCGGTTACAGCGACATGGCCATCGGCCTGGGCTTGATGATGGGTTTCCGCTTCATGGAAAACTTCAAGCAGCCGTACATCAGCCAGTCGATCACCGAGTTCTGGCGTCGCTGGCACATCAGCCTGTCCACCTGGCTGCGTGACTACCTGTACATCACGCTGGGCGGTAACCGCAAAGGCACGCTGATGACCTATCGCAACCTGTTCCTGACCATGCTGCTCGGTGGTCTGTGGCACGGCGCGAACATCACCTACATCGTGTGGGGTGCGTGGCACGGCATGTGGCTGGCAATTGAAAAAGCCCTGGGCCTGAACACTTCGCCGCGCAGCATCAACCCGATCCGCTGGGCGCTGACCTTCCTGCTGGTAGTGATGGGCTGGGTGATCTTCCGCGCCGAAAACCTGCACGTCGCCGGCCGCATGTACGGCGCGATGTTCAGCTTCGGCGAGTGGTCGCTGTCGGAACTCAACGAGGCCAACCTCACCGGTCTGCAAGTGGCGACTCTGGTGGTGGCGTACGCAACCCTGGCGTTCTTCGGCATCCGTGACTTCTACAGCAACCAGCCACCGGTCAAGACCAAACCTGCGGTCAACGTCGAGGCGGATGGCCCTGCCGGTGCGACACCAGGAATGATCAAAGCCGTACCGGGCGACAACCCGGCCAGCATCCACCAACCGGGTTACACCGTTGGCGTTGAAGCCACCGTGCAACCGGCTTACTGGACGGCGGACTGGTCGCGTTACGTGATGCGCACGCTGGTACTGGTGCTGTTCATTGCCTCGATTTTCAAACTCTCGGCGCAAAGCTTCTCGCCGTTCCTTTACTTCCAGTTCTGAGGGATCTGACCATGACCCGCTCATTACGCATCTTCTATATCAGCCTGTTTATGGTGACCTTGCTGGTCCTGGGCCTGTGGTCGACGCGCAGCTTCTTCGGCTTCAGCACCAACGCCGATGCGACGGTGCTCAATGGCCGCTGGGCCAAGGCTGTCGAAACGCACTACGACGAAGAGTTCCCGATCAAGCGCCTGGGCACCAACCTCTGGGCTGCGCTGGATTTCAAACTGTTCAACGAAGGTCGTCCGGGCGTCGTGCTCGGTCGCGATCAGTGGTTGTACAGCGATGAAGAATTCAACCCGATCGTCAACGAAGAGTTGAACCTGCAAGGCAACTACGCGCTGGTCGAAGGCGTGCGCCAGGAACTGAAAGAGAAAGGCGTGAAACTGGTGATGGCGATCGTGCCGGCCAAGACTCGCCTGTATCCGGAACACCTGGGCGAAGTTAAGCCTTCGAGTATTCACGCCAATCTTTATGAGGACTTCCACGCTCGTCTGGCGGCCAACAAGATCCTCGCACCCGACCTGTATGGCCCCCTGCTGAAGGCCAAGCTCGACGGTCAGCAAGTGTTCCTGCGCACCGACACCCACTGGACCCCGGAAGGCGCGCAAATCGCCGCCCAGACCCTGGCCAAAACCATTGCCGAGAAAACCCCGCTCAGCGGCGAGCCTCAACGCTTCGTCACCGAGCCGGCAGAGAAAGTGACCCACAAGGGTGACCTGCGTTTGTTCCTGCCGCTCGACCCACTGTTCGAAAACCTGATGCCGGCGACCGAGCCGCTGCAGAAGCGCAACACCGTGGTGGCCGACGATCAGGCTGGCGGTGATGACGCGCTGTTCGCCAACACCGAAGTGCCGGTGGCCCTGATCGGCACCAGCTACAGCGCCAACCCGAACTGGAACTTCGTCGGCGCGCTGAAAGAAGCGCTGAACAGCGACGTGGTCAATTACGCCGAAGACGGCCACGGCCCGATTCTGCCGATGCTCAGCTACCTGAAAAGCGATGCCTTCAAGAACAGCCCGCCACAGGTGCTGATCTGGGAGTTTCCTGAACGTTATCTGCCTGTGAACAACGAAATCGGCGACGCCGACCCGCAGTGGGTCGCAGCGCTCAAAGAAGCCGGCGCTCGCCAACAAAACGTAGCCGTAAACACTAAATCCGAGACGCCCGACCGGGCGCAAAACTGAAAGAGAGGTACACCATGACTTTCACTACTACTCCTCGCCGTCTCGCCAAGACCTTTGCTCTGGCCGCAACCTTCAGCGTGCTGTCCATGAACGCCTTCGCCGCCGGTGACTCGGCCCTCTACGGTCCGACCGCGCCTAAAGGTTCGAGCTTCGTACGGGTCTATAACGCCGGTAACGCTGAAGTCAGCGCCACCGTCGGCAGCACCAGCCTGAGCGACGTCGCACCGCTGTCCAGCACAGACTTCAGCTTCATGCCGGGCGGCGACTACAGCGCCAAGGTCGGCAGCCAGACCCTGCCGGTGAAACTGGCCGGCGATCACTATTACACCCTGGTCAACAACGCCAGCGGCGCGCCGCAACTGATCGAAGAGCCGCCGTTCAAGAACAAGCAGAAATCCCTGGTTCGCGTACAGAACCTGAGCGACAAGGCCCTGACCCTGAAAACCGCCGACGGCAAGACCGAAGTGGTCCCGTCCGTGGCCGCCAAGGGCCGTGGCGAGCGTGAAATCAACCCGGTCAAAGTCAGCCTGGCGCTATACGATGGCGCCACAAAAGTGGGCGACGTGAAACCGGTTGCCCTGGAACGCGGTGAAGCGGCGGTGCTGTACGTCACCGGCAACGGCAGCAGCCTGTCGCCAGTCTGGGTAAAACGCCCGGTTTCGACGCGCTAACAAATTTACCCGGTTGACCCGTGCCCTGTAGGAGCACGGCTTGCCGGCGAAGAGGCCCTCGAGACCGCCTTCGCTGGCAAGCCATGCTCCTACAAGGGACCGAGATGTCAATCGGGACACGAAACAAAAACAAGAGTGAAACGACAGAACGCAGTAGCTCTGACCCATACGATTTTCAAGGAGTAACAACATGATTCCGGTGATCTTGTCAGGTGGTAGTGGCTCACGTCTTTGGCCGCTTTCCCGTAAGCAGTTTCCTAAACAATTCCTCGCCCTGACCGGCGAACACACGCTGTTCCAGCAAACCCTGGAACGCCTGGTGTTCGAAGGCATGGACACCCCGATCGTGGTCTGCAACAAAGACCACCGCTTCATCGTCAACGAGCAACTGAGCAACCGTAAGCTGGAAACCCAGCGCATCCTGATGGAACCGTTCGGCCGCAACACCGCGCCGGCCGTGGCCCTGACCGCGATGATGCTGGTCAACGAAGGTCGTGACGAACTGATGCTGGTGCTGCCGGCCGACCACGTACTGGAAGACCAGAAAGCCCTGCAACGCGCCCTGGCCCTGGCCACCGTCGCCGCCGAAAACGGCGAAATGGTGCTGTTCGGCGTCCCGGCCACCAAACCGGAAACCGGCTACGGCTACATCAAGTCGACCAACGACTCGCTGCTGCCGGAAGGCGTCAGCCGCGTCTCGCACTTCGTTGAAAAACCGGACGTGAAACGCGCCACCGAGTTCGTCCAGTCCGGCGGTTACTTCTGGAACAGCGGCATGTTCCTGTTCCGCGCCAGCCGCTTCCTCGAAGAGCTGAAAAAGCACGATCCGGACATCTACGACACCTGCCTGCTGACCCTGGAACGCAGCCAACAGGACGCCGACACCGTCACCATCGACGAAGCCACCTTCGCCTGCTGCCCGGACAATTCCATCGATTACTCGGTCATGGAAAAAACCCAGCGCGCCTGCGTCGTACCGCTGACTGCGGGCTGGAGCGATGTCGGTTGCTGGTCGTCGCTGTGGGAAGTGAACGAGAAAGACGCCAACGGCAACGTCACCAAAGGCGATGTGGTCATTCAGGACAGCAAGAACTGCATGATCCACGGCAACGGCAAACTGGTGTCGGTGATCGGCCTGGAAAACATCGTGGTCGTCGAAACCAAGGACGCCATGATGATCGCCCACAAGGACAAGGTCCAAGGCGTGAAACAGATGGTCAACACCCTCAACGAACAGGGCCGCAGCGAAACCCAGAACCACTGCGAAGTCTATCGTCCGTGGGGCTCCTACGACTCGGTCGACATGGGCGGGCGCTTCCAGGTCAAGCACATCTCGGTCAAACCGGGCGCGTGCCTGTCACTGCAAATGCACCACCACCGCGCCGAACACTGGATCGTGGTCAGCGGCACCGCTGAAGTGACCTGCGACGAGAACGTGTTCCTGCTGTGCGAGAACCAGTCGACCTACATTCCGATCGCTTCGGTTCACCGTTTGCGCAACCCGGGCAAGATTCCACTTGAGATTATCGAAGTGCAATCGGGCAGCTATCTGGGTGAGGACGATATCGAGCGGTTTGAAGATATCTATGGTCGGTCTACGCCGATTGAGCGTGGGGTTTCGGTGAAAACCATCGCGCAGTAAGTCATCGGTAAAAAGAAGCCCCCATCCAGATCACTGCGTTCCCTATCCGCAGTGGTTTGGGTGGGGGCTTTTTTATGGAAATCATCGACGTTGCGGGTTCAACCTCGAAAGTGGCAGGTGGGTAGGCTCGGACTTCAATTTTGCCTTGAGTCTTTTCGCCACGTCCAAGTCTCTAGTATTCGATGAGCCAAACAGCACATATTTCATGTTCGTGCTTTTGCCCACCTCGTTCAAACTCCGAACCGTAACGAAGGTTCGCACCCCCTCCAGCACAGGTATAGATTCTCTTCCAGGCAGATCTTTGAAACCGCGCCTCACCTCGGGTCGAATCAAAGGGTTCAGAATAACGCCACTGACAAACGCCCTGTCTTCACTAGCAGTGCGCTGACTCATCGATATTTTCTGAATGGCCAGGATTTCTCGCTTTCCGTTTTCCGGCTTTGCTTTCATCAATGCAAAAAAGCGAGGCTTGTTCGCTGCTGCCGAAGCATCTGATCCATCAATGCCCTTAGCGAAATCACGCATCCGCCCTGCTTGATTTGAAAGTTCTATCATCGACAGGCCCAACTCCGACTTTCCAGCAGTGGATGCACGATTCGCCAGGTCCAGGTACGTCTTGCGGTAGCCCTCCAATGCCTCAACAATTTCCTGCCCAGTCAAGGCGTACTCCGGATCACCCACTTCGAAAACGCGATATTCTTTGGTTTCTTCGTAGGTTCGCTTCGTCTTGTCATGGCGCTGCAACTGGAGAGACAACAGTCGAGTGTCAAGCAAGTGCTGTTTCCAGCCTTGGGTTGAAAGGTCAAGCTCATGGAACGATGCGTTGAATAATTCGTCACCTGCCAAACCGTTGTAGTCTCGCAACACCATTGGATTGTTTCGAACCATGGCATAGAAATTCAATCCATCAATCGTGCCCGCAGGATCTGGATTCAGCCAACGCTGCAACCACGGCACGTAATACCTGAACCCATAGTAATAAAGCCCCGTCGCGTCCCGTTCCTTACCCGAATATCGCACCGTTTTGTAGCTCACCTGCACCGCCTCGCCGTTCCACCATGCCATGCCGCCAAACGGGTAATACCTTTCCTGAGTGATGACGTTGGCGTGCTGATCCAGCTCCAGCGTGCTTGAGCCCAGATGATCCGTCAGGCAGTAGCGTTGCTGGTCGTTGCTGATCTCGGTCGGTCTTCCCGCCTCCCAGTGCAACACCCGCACGCTGCCGCGCCCGGTCGCCACGTTGATGACGTGCAGCACTTCACCGGTGCCGCTGTGGGTGCGGATTTCCAGGCCGGGCAAATACAGGGTTTCGATGATGTTCGTTTGGGCATTGGTTTGCAGCGAGCGGACTTTGCGCACGCGCAGGCCGTCGGCTCCGTAAATGTAATGCTCGCTGTCGTTTTCGGTATCACGCGCCACCGGGCGGACTTCGCACAATTGATTGCGCGCGTCCCAGCGCAACGTTTGCCCCGGTTGCAGCTTCAGCAGGTTGCCATTGGCGTCGAAACTGTCACGGAAGTCTTGTTCAGTCGGCTCGATACCCTCGCGCACCGGCAGGCAGCGGTTGCTGTGAGCATCGGCGACCAGACGATGGCCGTGGTTTTGCGGACCGACGTGGGTCAGTTCAAGCAGGTTGTTGCCGGCGTCATAACGGTAGGTCTGGCGGTAGTTGCCGGGCATGGCGGGATCCGCCGTCATTGCCGACGACGGGCCGTTTTTGACCGAGCCGGCCTCCCAGCCTGTGGCTGCGATCAATCGGTAAAGCGTGTCGTACCAAAAATGGCTGACCGGTTCGATACGCTGATTGGCGAAGTAGCGGATCGGCAGCGCGGCGTCTTCGATGCTTCGCACATTGCCGACCGGGTCGTAGCTGTAACGCAGATCCTGCAACGGCTCGTTCTGGCCGAGCCGGGATAACAGCCGTTGTAGACGCCCGTCCTCGGCGGCGTATTCAAGGGTGGTGATCACGCCATTGCCGGCGACTTCCCTTTCGACCTGGCCGTGAGCGTTGTAGGTGATGGCGCTGACCATTGGCAGGTGTTGAGTCGTGTTGCTCAGGCGCAAATCCACGGCGCGCAACTGTCCGTCCACAGTCTGGCTGAAGCGTTGTTCATTGCCTTGGGCATCGGTTCGGGATAGCAGGTCACCCGCTGGGTTGAAGCGTGAGTGCGTTGAAAACGACTGTGCGATGTCGGCGAGACGTCGCTCTTGCTCGAGAAGCGCAGCGGTCAATCCGTAGTCGTTGAACAGCAGAACACCGGCAAGGTCTGTGTGGCTGATCAGTTGGCTGCACTGGTTGTGGTCGGCGGAAACGGGATCGTTCGCGGCATAAGTCAGACGCTCTGCGCAAATCGCTTCGCCCTCCAACGCCTGCTCGAACAGCGCCGTCAATCGCAGTTGATTGTCGTAGTGCATCCAACGTTGCGAACCCCGGCTGTCCCAGGATTGAACCGGTTGGCCCGCCTCGCCGAACAAACTCACGCGCAGCCCGGCATCGACACTCAGGGTGCACAAGGCCGTGCCGGAGAGGCCATGAATCGTAACCAGATTGGCCGGTGCCGAAGCCATCTGGAACAACCGCGAATCCCACTGCGCAATCGCCCGCCCAGCGGGGTCATGAACCGTGCGATTGACCTGAGCTTCGGCGACCGCCTCCTCCGCGGCACGGTAATAATCCACCGAACGTAAGGCCAGACCACGCGGATCGATGGCAATCAGCTTTGGGGTATGGCGGTGCATGGCCGTTACTTGAGCATCCATGACAATTCATCTCGAAGAATGACGATCAGCTAATGCCTAAAACCCATACTTGGCTACTGTCAAAAGTTACAGCCGCGACTGTCGGCGCGATAAAAAGTCGATTTGCATTACGACAGATTCGCCTCCCCACTTGCGTAATTTCACCTAAACCCCAGCTTACTCACCAATATATTTGTGATCGAAATCTGTTTTATTCATTACCATTTTTTTGGGAACAGCAAATTGCGGCCTATAAAATACATTAAGAACTTCACCCAATTCACGCCCCTCCCTTAAAGACATGATTTTCTCCTGAGCCGCAGGACTTAGCAGTCTCACGTCGCGAATGATTCTACGCCCCAGCAACTCGATGGCATGTTCCGGACTAGACATCAATTCGGTAGGATCTTTGGCCACCTCTTGTTTTTTAAGTATTTCAACGTCAGTTTCAGAAAAATAGTCCGGATAATGATTTGTCTGACGTGATTCATAATCATGAATGTCGTTCAACTGCACATGAGCATACTGAACGTAGTGTGATTTATTTGCGTCAACCAGCTTCATTTGATATCGATGCCCTCCAAATCTACTTTTAACCTTTGCATCAGGAGCAACATCAAGTGAAAAATATACAAAATCGACACCACCCACATCATCAATATCACTCGGCTTGCTGTTGCCCTGATTAAATTTAATTCCTTTTTTCTGCAAGCTTTTACGCGACCTTAATACAACATCCCCTTTCTTATCCTGAGGGATTTCGTTTCCCGTAAAGTGAACTATGTAGCTATCCTTACCTGCTTCCACAAAATTATTAAGGAATGCCCTCTCGCTAGGCTCCAAGGGAATGTTTCTAGCTTCTATCAAATTATCCGCACTGATTTTCTGCATCATTTCCAATCCCCCCAACTCACGGCCTCGTCCCTCCACCTTGTCCAGCCACGCCCCCCAAAACTCGCCTTGCTGCATTGCCAAATAAGCCTGGTCCGCGCGACGTCGGGTTAGTCCGGAATGATCAATGAAGTTCAACGGATTGTTTCCGACAAAACAAAATTGATTAAGCCCATCGATAATTCCCGCCGGATCCGGACTCAACCACCGCTGCAACCAAGCCACGTAATACCGCAACCCATAGTAATAAAGCCCCGTCGCATCCCTCTCTTTCCCCGAATACCGAACCGTTTTACGACTCGCCTCTACCTCCCCCCTCCCGGCAAACCAGGCGGTAGTCCCGAACGGGTGATAACGCTCCTGGCTGATCACTTCGCCGTCGCTGTCGAGTTCCAGGGTGCAAGACCCCAAATGATCATTCAGGCAGAACCGGTATTGATCATTGGCGCTGTCCTTCGGCGGCACTGTTTCCCAGTGCAACACCCGCACGCTGCTGCGCCCGGCCTGGACGTTGATCACATGCAGCACTTCGCCGGTGCCGCTGTGGGTGCGGATTTCCAGGCCTGGTAAATAACGCACTTCAGCCAAAACCGTTCGAGCATTGGTTTGCGTCGAGCGGACTTTGCGCACGCGCATGCCGTCGGATCCGTAGCTGTAACCCTCACTGTCGTCTGGGGCACCGTTTCGTTCTACCGGCCGCACTTCGCACAACTGGTTATGCAGGTCCCAACTCAAGGTTTGTCCCGGTTGCAACGTCAGCAGGTTGCCGTTGGCGTCGAAGCCCCTGCGAAAATCCTCTTCGCCGGGTTCCACGCCCTCGACCACTGGCAGGCAACGGTTGCTAAAGGGCGCGGCGACCAGACGATGCCCATGCTTTTGCGGCCCCTCGTGGATAAGTTCCAACAGGTTGCCGCCCCGATCGTAGTGATAGCTCTGACAGTAATTGCCCCGTGGCGCGGGATCGTCGAAGGCCGAAAACTGTGGGCCTCTGTTCGCGCCGCCGGCCTCCCAGCCCGTCGCACGAATCAACTGATTGAGGCTGTCGTAGGCATATCCGTTGACCGGGTCGATACGCTGGTTGGCGAAGTAGCTAGTCGGTACGGCGTCGTCTTCGATGCGCAGCACGTTGCCCGTCGGGTCGTACTCATAATGGGAATCTTGCAGGACTTCGTTGCCGCGCCTGGCGTGCAAGCGAATCAGGCGAGCGTCTTCCGGGGCGTATTCGAGCGTGGTGATCACGCCGTTGCCCGCCACTTCCCGTTCGGTCTGGCCATGGGCGTTGTACTGGATGGCGCTGACCAGCGTTTTTGGCGTGGTGTCGCTGCGCAGTTGCAGTTGCACCTCGCGCAACTGGCCGGCGACGGTGTGGCTGAAAAGCTGACGGTTGCCTTGGGCGTCGGTCTGTTCAACAGCCTCGCCCAGTGGGTTGAAGCGTGAGCGAGTGGTCGCGCCAGATCCCGGTTCCAGCCAGGTATCGCGCTCGTCCACGTGTTCGGGCCAATCGGGGATTTCCAACGTACGCAGAAAGTGCCGGGTCTGCTCAAGCAGTCCACCGGTCAATCCGAACGTCGGGAACAGCAGCGTGCCTGCCCGGTCGTCATGACGGATCAGTCGGCCGCACTGGTTGTGATCGGCAGACGCCGGATCATTGGCTGCATAAGTCAGACGCTCTGCGCAAACCGCTTCGCCCCTCGCGGTTTGCTCGAACAGCGCGGTCAGGCGCAGTTGATTGTCATAGTGCATCCAGCGTTGCGACCCCCGACCATCCCAGGACTGAACCGGTTGATCTGCCTCGCCGAAAAGATTCACGCTCAAGCCGGCGTCGACACTGACGGTACTCAACGCAGTGTCGGACAGTGACAGGATGCTGCTGAGGTTCGCCGGTGCCGAAGCCTCCAGGAACAACCGCGGATCCCGCTGCGCAATCGCCCGCCCCGCCGGGTCATGAACCGTACGATTGACCCGAGCTTCGGCGACTTCCCCCTGCGCGGCGCGGTAATAATCCACCGAACGCACGGCCAGCCCCCGCGGTTCAACGACCGTCATGCTTGGGGTGTCGCGGTGCAGGAAAGCCAGCTGAGGCTGCATCAGGCGTCTTCATGTCGATTTGCACCAGCTAATGCTGAAAACCCATGCATGGCTACTGTCACAAATTACAGGCTCGACAAACGGTCGCCCTCACCACGCCCATCGCCAAGCACACCCGCCCTTAGGTAGGATGAGCCTCTCTCCTGCGAGGTTGTGCGACATGTTCATCGGCGTCCTGTTGGTCATCACCTGGCTGATCCTGTTGCTGCGCTACCCGTCCAAGGCCCTGCCCGTTTCGGTGGCGGCCGCCATCGGACTGGGGCTGGTGGCCACCTGGGTGGTCTGGCTGGACAATCGCGAGGTCAAGCAATTGGCGCGCCTTGAGTTGCGCATCACTTACGCGCCGGAGCACTGCCCGGCGGATCGCCCTTTGCTATTGAAGATGAACAACGGCAACGACGTGCCGCTGACCGAACTGCGCTGGCGCGTCGCAGCCTACGCGCCGGGCGATACGGTCAACCTCGCCGACAATCAATACGCTGCACCGCGTTATCGCGGCCCAGGCGAACTGCAAGCCGGGGCGAACTGGGAAGATTGCCTGCCCATGCCGCCGCTGCGTCCCGGTTATCGCCCGCAAACCCTGGAGTTTCGCGCCGAGCGTTTGCAGGGTAGTTTCTCCGACTGACCCCCACTCTTCCCTTTGCACAAGGACCGCGCCATGCCCGTTGCGTTGATTACCGGTTGTTCCAGCGGCATTGGCCGCGCTCTGGCGGATGCCTTTAAAGGTGCCGGTTATAAAGTCTGGGCCAGCGCCCGCAAGGCTGAAGACGTTGCCGCGTTGACGGCGGCCGGTTTCACCGCCGTGCAACTGGACGTCAACGATGGCGTGGCACTTGAAGCGTTGGCCGGGCAGATCAACCAGCAACATGGCGGCCTCGATGTGCTGATCAACAACGCCGGTTATGGCGCCATGGGGCCGCTGCTGGACGGCGGTGTGCCGGCCATGCAGCGGCAGTTCGAAACCAATGTGTTTGCGATTGTCGGTGTGACGCGCGCACTCTTCCCGGTGCTGCGCCGGGCCAAAGGGATAGTGGTGAATATCGGCAGCGTTTCCGGGGTTCTGGTCACGCCATTTGCCGGTGCTTACTGCGCCTCGAAAGCCGCAGTGCATGCCTTAAGCGATGCGTTGCGCATGGAACTGGCGCCGTTTGGTGTGCGGGTGATGGAGGTGCAACCGGGCGCCATCGCGTCCAGTTTTGCCAAGAATGCCGGGGCAGAGGCGGAGCAGTTGATCAGCGAACAGTCACCGTGGTTTCCGCTGCGTGAGGGCATTCGTGCGCGGGCCAAGGCGTCCCAGGACAACCCGACGCCGGCCAGTGAGTTTGCCGCCGGTTTGCTCAAGGCAGTGCAGCAGGACAAACCGCCGCGCCTGATTCGTTTGGGCAATGGCAGCCGGGCGTTGCCGCTGTTGGCGGGGTTGCTGCCCAAAGGGTTGCTGGAGTCGGGGTTGATGAAGCGGTTCGGGTTGAGTGGGCAGCTTTGAGACCGAGTTATCGTTCTTCGCGGGCAAGCCTCGCTCCTACAGGTTTTGCGCGAGCCCTGTAGGAGCGAGGCTTGCCCGCGAAAGCGTCAGATCAGACTCTGCAAAATCTTCAGGAAGTAACATGACCGACTACACCGAATACTTTGACGAAGTGATCCAGGCCCATGTCGCCATCGAGCAATGGCTGGCCGAAGAACGAAACGTCACCGAACTTGAACAATTGCTCGCCCGTTTTTCACCGCAGTTTTCCATGGTCTCGCCGTTGGGCCGAGTGCTGGATTTCGACGCGCTTGGCGAGTTGTTCCGGATGGCGGGCGGGAAGAAGCTCGGGTTCAGGATTGAGCTCAGCGAGTTGCGTGGCATTGCGCTGTCCGACAACGGCGCGACCGTGAGTTATCGCGAGCAGCAGACCGATGCGACCGGCCAGCAGACGGACCGGCGTTCGACGGTGGTGTTTGAGAAGCAGGCCGGTGGAAAGGTGGTTTGGCGGCATTTGCATGAGACGTTTTGCAAAGCCTGAGACCTAGTCGCCCCCATCGCCGGCAAGCCGGTCTCGCTCCCACATTGACCGCGTCCGAACGCTGATTCGTGCAACACCGCCAATCTACTGTGGGAGCGAGACCGGCTTGCCGGCGATGGGCGCGACTCGGTCTAACTATTGGTTAACCACCACCGTGCACGTAATCCCCGCCGCCAACAACACCCCATCCGGCACTTCATCAATGTGAATCCGCACCGGCACCCGCTGTGCCAGGCGCACCCAGTTGAACGTCGGGTTCACGTCCGCAATCAGCTCGCGGCTTTGCGGGTTATCGCGGTCGTAGATCCCGCGAGAAATACTCTCCACATGCCCCTTGAGCACTTCGCCGCTCATCAGTTGCATGTCGGCCTTATCGCCCACCCGCACGTGCGGCAGTTTGGTTTCTTCGAAGAAGCCGTAGACCCAGAACGAGTTCATATCGACCACGGCCATTTTCGCTTCGCCGATGCGTGCGTAGTCGCCGGGATGCACGTTGAGGTTGGTCACGTAACCGTCCACCGCCGCGCGCACTTCGGTGCGTTTGAGGTTCAGTTCGGCGGCTTCCAGTTGCGCTTGCGCGTGTTGGTAATCAGCAAGGGCCGAGTCTGCGATGTTGCTGGCGTCGTCGCGGTTTTCTTTGGAGATCACCAGGGCATCCATGTCGGCGCGGCGATGGGCGTTGACCTTGCGCATCTCCCACGTCGACTTGCGTGAAGCCACCAGTGCCTGCGCCTGTTTGACCGCGATGCGGTAGTGCTCGGGGTCGATGCGCATCAGCAGATCGCCCTTCTTCACCTGTTGGTTGTCGCGCACCGGCACTTCCACCACTTCACCGGTGACGTCGGCGGCGACGTTGATGATGTCGGCGCGCACCCGGCCGTCGCGGGTCCACGGCGTGTTCATGTAATGCACCCACAGGGTCCGGCCGATCCACAGCGCGAGGGCCAGCACCAGCAGAGTGGCGAGCAGGCTGAAAAGCTTTTTCATCAGAGCCTTCTTCAGAGATAGAGAGTCAGTGGTAGACAGTCAGCGCCAAAGCACCAAACAGACAGGTAAACAAACTCAGGCGCAGCAACGCCGGGTGCCAGAAAAAACGGTACAGATCGAACCCGGACAGGAACCTGTCCAGCGCCCAGGCCAGCACCGCGGCGATGAAAAACATCAGCGTCATGGTTGGCATGTACACGCCGTGGAAGGCGATTTCACGAGGCATGTTCAAGTCCTTGGGGCGAGGTCATTGCGTAGGCGGCAAGCGGTGATTGCGGGTCGAGTAATGAGGTGCGGATGAAATGCAGGTAGCTCTTCACCCGGCGCAACGCCGAGGTGTCGAAGTGCGGCGCGAAGGGCTCGTCGGTGGCTTGCACGCGGCTGATCGCATGATCGACCGCGATCAGGCAGCGCTGCAGATTGCTCTGGCCCGGTTGCAGAAACAGCCGCACCAGCGAACGGCCCATCACGCGGATGGCCTGGCGCCACGGCTGCGATTCGGCGTACGCCGGGTGCACCGGCAGAATCGCCTGTTCCTTACGCAACTCGATGATCGCGTGACCGACTTCCAGCACCACAAACATCCAGCGCAGCAAGTCCCGTTGCACCTGCGGCTGACCGGCGGCGAGGCCATAAGCCTGATGCAGCAAGTCCCGCGTGCGGCTTTCGAAACTCGACGCCAGGCCCTTCAGTTTGCCGCTGATCGCATACACCACTTGCCCGCGCAGATCCTGCTCCAACCGGCGCCATAACCAGCGACTGTTCGGCGGCAGGATGATTGCGCCGGCGGCGGCGCACACCAGCATGCCGAGCACCATGGCGATGTAGTCGTTGATGAAGGTGTAAGGGTTGTAGATGGTGAGGTTGTCCGGCACCGAACCGGTGCTGAAAAAGATCAGCAAACCGAGGCCGACACCGGCGTATTGCGGGCGCGAGGTCAGGAACGAACCGAGCACGATCACCGGCGCGAGCATCACGCACAGCAACGGAAAACCATCGATCCACGGGAAGATGAAAAACATCTCGACGAAGCCGATCAGCGCCCCCAGGAATGTGCCGCAGGCCATCTGGAACGCCATGCGTTTCGGGTTCGGCGTCGCCGCCGAAAGGCCCACGGTGGCGGCGGCAATCAGGGTCATCATCGCCCCGCTCGGCCACGCGGTGGCCACCCAGTAACTGCCCAGCACCACCAGAATAAACGCCGCGCGAATCCCCGAAGCGGCGGACGCCATCCAGTTGGTTTGCGGGGTGAAAGGCTCGTCCCACTGCTCCCGTTCATGGCTGTGGTCAGCCAGGGACGCGTGGGTCTGTGCATAACCGTGCAGGTCGTCGACGAAGCGATAAAGCAACTCATACGCGGTATGAAAATCGAGTTGCTCGGCGTCGCTTGGCTCGCTCTCCTGAAACGTCGCGCGCAGGCTGCGGACTCGCGCCGGCAGCGCTTCCTTGTAGGCGCTCAGCGCAATCACCAAACGTGCGGCGTCAGGGCTGGTCAACGCGCGACCACTGAAACCGTCGAGCACTTCCGCGAGGTCCTGCAAGCCCGGTTTGATTGCCGCGACCACATGATCGGCGCCACTGCTGCGCAAGCGTTCGAGCAGTTGGTGCAGGGCATTGAACCGCGTGGTGACGCCCATGAACTCGCTGTTCAAGCGACTGAGCCGACCGTTGCGCCGACGCATGTGCGGGTCTTCGAACACGGTGACGCTGCGCAGCCCTTCCAGGCCGACGGCCTCGGCGATGAAGCGCACGTTACTGGCTTCAAAAGCGTCCCGTTTGCTGCGACCGCGCAAGCCATCGGTGACGAACAAAGCGAACACACCGAAGCGCTGATACAAGGCGTTGCGCATCGCCGCGCTGGCGGTTTGCGGCAGGATCGCAGCGCTGACCAGTGTGGCGCAGAGAATCCCCAACGAGATTTCCAGCACGCGCCAGACCGCCGCCATGAACGCGCCTTCCGGGTGCGCCAGGGCCGGCAAGCCGACCATCGCGGCGGTGTACCCGGCCAGCACAAATCCGTAGGCGCGGAAGTTGCGAGAACGCGCCGCACCGGCCGAGCAGATGCCGACCCAGATCGCCAGCGAACCGAGGAACAACTCGGTGTTCTGTGCGAACAAGGCAATCAGCGCGACCATCACCGCTGACCCGGTCAGCGTGCCAAGGAAGCGATAAAAACTCTTGGCGAACACCTGGCCGCTTTGCGGCTGCATGACGATGAACACGGTGATCATCGCCGTGCGCGGTTGCGGCAATTCCAGACGCATGGCCAGCCACAGGGTCAGGAACGCGGCGAACAGCACCTTGAAAATGTAGACCCAGGTCACGCCGTCGCTGCGTGCCCAGTCAAAGAAACCCCGGCGCCATTCAAGGGAATACAGCCAGCGCAGCGGTGCGGGCAAGGGAGTCATGAAATCCTGCTTAATTCAGTCTGACCGGAGACCTGTAGGAGTGAGCCTGCTCGCGATAGCGGTCTGACATTCAACATCGATGTCGACTGACACTCCCTCATCGCGAGCAGGCTCGCTCCCACAGGTTTTGTGTTCAACGCAAAAGAACCGGGGTTTTCGGTGCAGCGGTCTGGCTGTCTTTGGGCACATCGTTACCCGCACCGAGCCCGCCACCGAGCGCCGTCACCAGTTCGGCATGAGCACTCAGCCGCGCAGCCTGAACCTGTTGCTGAACCTGCTGCTGTTTGAACAACAAGGTCTGGGCATTGAGCACGTTGAGGTAATCGGTAAGCCCGCGTTGATAAGCGATCATCGCGATGTCGTAAGTCTTCTGCGCGGTGGCCACGGATTCGGCGGCGAAGGTTTGCTGCTTGTCCATGGACTCGCGGCGGATCAACTGGTCGGAGATGTTTTTCAGCGCATTGACCAGCGTCTGGTTGTACTTGGCCACGGCGATGTCATAACCGGCCGAGGCTTCCCCCAACTCGGCGCGCAACCGGCCACCGTCGAAGATCGGCAACGAGATCGCCGGGCCGACGCTGTAGTTGAGTTTCTTGCCGGTCAAAAACTCCAGCGCACCGCCGCCGGTGGCCATGTAGCCGAGGCTGCCGACCAGATCGACGTTGGGGTAGAAACCCGCGTGGGCCACATCGATGCCCCGCGCCTGAGCCGCCACTTGCCAGCGGCTGGCGACCACGTCCGGACGCTGGCCGAGCAATTGCGCCGGCAGCGACGATGGCAGTTTCAGCGCAGTGCCCAATGCCAGCGTGGGTCGCTGCAACTGCGCACCGTCGCCCGGGCCTTTGCCTGCGAGTGCGGCAAGCTGGTTGCGGCTGAGGGCGATTTCTTCGTCCAGCGCATCGAGCTGGCGATGGGTTTCCGGCAGCGGCGTTTCGGCCTGGCTGACTTCGAAGTGGGTGCCGATGCCGCCGTTCAAGCGCTTCTGTGCGAGGTCGAGAATTTGCTGCTGCTGTTGCAGGGTCGCGGCGACGATGTCCCGTTGCGCGTAATGCAGCGACAGTTCGATGTAGGCGCGAACGATGTTGTTCTGCAGTTCGAGCTGGGCCAGACGCGCTTCGGCGGCGCTCATGTGCGCCATGTCGACGGCGCGCTCGGTGGCGTTGCTTTCACGGCCCCAGAGGTCGAGGGCGTAGCTGAAGCCCAGCGCGGCGTTGTTGTCCCACGTCGTCGCATTGGCCAGCTCGCCCGGCCCGTAGAACTGATCGGTGGGCCAGTTGTGGCGCTTGAGGGTGGACCCGCCATTGATCTGCAGCGACTCGGCAGACTCGGCGATGCCCGCCATGGATTTGGCCTGACGCACCCGCGCCGCCGCCATGGCCATGGTCGGGCTGCCTTGCAGGGCGATGTCGATCCAGCGGTTCAGTTGCGGGTCGCTGTAGGCTTGCCACCATTGCGCGGTGGGCCAGTGAGCGTCCTGCGCGGCGCTCTGGATGGCGTCGTCGGTGGCCAGTGAATTGGCCTCCAGTGCCTTGCCCTGCGGGGCAATACCTGCGGTTCCGATGCAGCCGCTGATTGCCAGGGTTAAAGTCAAAACACTGAGCGTCTGAAGCGCTCTGCTGATGCGACGCGGCACTGCTGCGATTTCCCGAGAAAGTGGACTGGATCCCGTAGGAGCGAAGCTTGCTCGCGAAGAACGATAACGCGGTCCATCTGTTAAACCGCGTTATCGTTCTTCGCGAGCAAGCTTCGCTCCTACAAGGAACGGCGCAATTCTAGGGGGCGGGTTTGATGGCGATAAGCTGGGATTCCTGTGAATCTTTGTTACCGTTAACGCGATAATCCCTTGGTCGGGGTCTCAGACTCTGAAACTTCGTGTCACAATTTGCCATCGCACCCGAGAGCACCCCATGGACACTTTGCAAAACATGCGCGCC
Source organism: Pseudomonas sp. BF-R-01 (assembly GCF_019946615.1). Classification (NCBI taxonomy): domain Bacteria; kingdom Pseudomonadati; phylum Pseudomonadota; class Gammaproteobacteria; order Pseudomonadales; family Pseudomonadaceae; genus Pseudomonas; species Pseudomonas sp. BF-R-01. The sequence continues at coordinate 1,364 of NZ_JAGYFX010000028.1, read as the reverse complement.
TTCAGCTACGTGGCCGAGGCCGGCAGCTTCACCGCCGCCGCCGTGCAACTCGACACCACCACGGCCAACGTCTCGCGCGCGGTCTCCAACCTGGAAGCCCACCTGCAAACCCGCCTGCTCAACCGCACCACTCGTCGCATCGCCCTGACCGAGGCCGGCAAGCGCTACCTGTTGCGCTGCGAGCAGATCCTGGCGTACGTCGAAGAGGCCGAAGCCGAGGCCAGCGATGCCCACGCGCGCCCGGCCGGGCAACTCAAGGTGCACACCATGACCGGCATCGGTCAGCACTTCGTGATCGACGCCATCGCCCGCTACCGCAAGACGCACCCCGACGTGACCTTCGACCTGACCATGGCCAACCGCGTGCCGGACTTGCTCGACGAGGGCTACGACGTGTCCATCGTCCTAGCCAGCGAACTGCCGGACTCGGGCTTCGTCTCCCAGCGTCTGGGCATCACCTACAGCATCGTTTGCGCCTCCCCGGCCTACGTGAAAGCCAACGGCTGCGCACACAAGCCCAGCGACTTGCTGAACCACGCGTGCCTGCGCCTGGTGAGCCCGGTGATTCCGCTGGAGAAATGGAATTTCGACGGCCCGGAAGGCCAGGAAATGGTCACCATCAACAGCTCGCCGTTTCTGGTGAACTCCGCCGATGCGATGAAAACCGCGATCATCAGCGGCATGGGCGTCGGCGTATTGCCGGTGTATGCAGCGATCGAAGGCTTGCGCAACGGCACGCTGGTGCGGGTGATGCCGAACTACCGCTCGCAGGAACTGAATCTGTATGCGATCTATCCGTCGCGGCAGTATCTGGATGCGAAGATCAAAACCTGGGTCGAGTATCTGCGCGGGTCGTTGCCAGAGATATTGGCAGCGCATCAGGCGGAACTGGCGGCGTATGAGTTGAGCGGGAGCCTGGGTGGCGCGCGATTGGCGAATTGATCCCCCTTGTGGGAGCGGGCTTGCTCGCTCCCACAAAGGGCGTGGTGTCCTAGGATGTTTCCGACGCGTTCTGTCGGTTGTCGGGTGGGAAGCGAGATGGGTAGGCTTTGGGTGTCGCTAGCATTTCAGCGACCGGGTCTGGAAAACCCGAAGTAGAGGATCACCGCACATGACATAATGCGGCGCTTTTTCAGCGCTGTACGTTGAGTTATGGCGGCTGTACGTGGGAGACCTTCGGGTCTGCCGGGTTTGATCCTCCTCGGTTTTTCCAGCTTGCGTACAGCTGCCACCCTTTGTCTGGAAAACGAAAAGTGGCAGCTCCCAGTCTCTAAGGATCTTTGCCATGAAAAAGCCCTCACCCAATCCGCCAGATGCGGAAGTCACCTCCCCCCAAAACTCATTCACCCTGAAAGCCTTGATCC